>CAKTNU010000001.1 GCA_934589325.1 uncultured Oscillospiraceae bacterium
GCACAGGTGTCGAGAAATGCCTTCGCTTTTGCGTAGGTGTCGAATTCCTGCCGGTCACGCCAGTCACCCGTTTCATCAGCGTTGACGTTGTAGCTGACGGCATTATTTTTGGGGTTAAAGTCACCCTTACGGGTATCCGCCTCGGTCTTCTCACTGTCAAGCTTTGCGGAGATAAGGTACAGGAAGGTCGCCCGGTAAATAAGGGTCTTATCCTTGCGCAGTATCGGCTCAACGAAGCCGTAGCCACCATCGGGCGGGGTATCTTTTATATTTGAAGTCTCTTTCCCTTCGGTGTATGTGTGGCCAAATACCACGGCATTGTTGCTAAGGTCGCTGCAGGTTGTTTCTGCGTCAAGCTGTGCAGAGACGAAATTTTCAAAATGCAGCTGTTCCATATCGTCGCCGTAAACTCCGCCGGAAAGGGACGTAATAGAGAGATATCCCTTAACGGCCGCGCCCATATCCAAAGGCGTGCCATAGGTCGGGTGCGCGCCGGCCGGCTTTGCGGTGATGGGGTAGAAGTACGACCCCTGCATACCGAGCGGAATATGCACGCGCTGTATAGTAGCTGATGCCATATGCATCCTCCTTTTTAGAATCCGATTTTGTTGAGATGTTCATTCCACGCAGCAGCCATCGCCGCATCAAAGTCCGGTTCTGCTTCCTTATTGGCGTTCTCCATCCAGTGGCGCGCAGCCATCCGAGGAGTACCGAACTCGAGATAGTAGCCGACGTCCATCATAGAGGATGCTCCTGTTTTGCCATGATGCTTGCTGCGGAGAGTTCCGCCAGATCCTTTGTGAGCCTGGCTCTTCACTCTATGCTTCACGCGCTTTTGCTTACCGCGAGGCGCCACAAGCGCGCTTGTCGGGTACACTTCGAGCGTAATTGCACCTGCAAGCTCGCCTGTGCGGGAATGATGCTGCTGAAGGTACTCCTTTTGGTGTCGTTCGATAGCCTCGCCGCCTGCCCGCAGAAGATTCTCACGAGTGTCGTCATCGATTTCTGCAAGCTCCGCAAAACTGGCAGAAATGGAATCGATGCCATTGAAAGAGAAGCCGGCCATTAAACCACCACCAATTCAAGCGTGCAGCGCATAGCTGCGTACTCGTCGTCATAACCGAGACTTACAACTGTAAACGGCTGCGACAGGCTGCGCAGCTTGTCGAGTACGCTCGGCATAAGGCCGCAGGGTAGGCTCTGCCAGAGTATATCGATTTGGACTTTCGGTGCGTCTACTATATTGCAGTCGTCGCCGAAGACGGTTTCGAAGCCGTAAGACTGATAAACTACGTACTGGCTAAGCCCCGGAGGGGCGGCAAGCTCATATACGTCGGGGCATACGGTTTTGAGTGCGGTTTCAAGCTCCGGCAAAGTCATAATTGTCCTCCATGCGCTTAAGGCTCAGCGTCGTGACGGGCAGGCCGTCAGCATCAAAGCCGTGCTGCGCCTGCTCTATGCGATACACATGCCCATCATCCAGCACGCAATACTGCGTAGCTGTTATTTCTTCTCCATAAGGGACCTCGGCTAGACAGTCAACCTGACTGCCCGCTTGGACGCTCTCCCAGTATCGCTTATGGTACACTTCGCGCGGCGCATAATAATGCGTCGCGCTGTACTTTAGCTTGCGCTGGAGCGGTGTACCGGAAGGGAGATCATATATGGTGAGTATGCGGTCGTAGATCATGGGGCGGCCTTTCCGCTGCGAGCTGCGGCAAGCCGCCTGTCCCTTATTACCTGCCTCAGCATAGGCGGCATGGCTTCTCCGGCAACGCGCTTACGATACAGCCATGCGGCATACATCTCCTGGAGCTGCACATCTTCGACCTTTTCGCAGTCGATAGCAATATCATAAAGCTCATTCAGCTCTGCCTCAGCGGAGCTGAGCTTCATAACCAGGAAGTTTTCGACATCCTCGGGCGGAGACTTAAGCCCAAGATCCACTTTGAGCATCATAAGAGCAAGGTCGCTTGCCATGTCGGGCACCACCTTACGAGGTCTTGCTGGTTACGCCTGCTATATAGCCAACAGAGACAGCCTTGCCATCCGCATCAACTTCGACCACGGTAACTCCCGAGCCGTTTGCAGCGGAAACAGGCGTGGTGCCGGAAGTAATCTTTACCCACGCATCGCCGTCAATAATGGCGCCGGGCGTGACTTCTGCCGGCGCACCGGAGACGTTAGCGTAAAGGGTATTGCCTGCGCTCTTAGTGCCGGCTACGGTGAGGATGGTCGTGTCCTTAGTGCTGCCTGCCGCGCTGGTAACGATAAGCGCATTAAGTGCGGTGTTGGCGTAGTCATGCGCGAAGCTCATGGCGGTAGTCGGTTCAACATTGGCGAAGTTCACAACGACAAAGCATTCGCCGTCAATAGGCTGACCATCATACCGGGCGATTCCTTTGAAAACGGTCTTGTCCTGGATATAGAGGGGAAGATCCGAATAGCCGAAGGTTCCGCCCTCGCGTTCGCCAAGCAGGTACATACCGAGATAGCCGCCGGCGACCTCATTGTCGGCCATAAACTCAGCAGTTTCAATTCTGCCGCCAAGGATGGGCATGGTGTCGTTCATGCCGGAGACAAGTGCTGCCGCACTGTCAACGCCGAGTGCCTTGATCATGAGAGCGGTCTTCGTCGCCTCATTCATGATCCAAGTGCACTCTCCGGGCATCTTCTTCGGGCGAGCCTTTGCCAGCGCCGCGAGGAAGGGCGCGAAGAACTCTGTTCCGGTCTTGGATGCGAGGTCAAGCTTTATGACATGCGAACTGTGGTAGTCCGCCCAGTCGCCCTGAGATTCGGCCCAAGAATCGGGCTTGGCTGTCTGCGCAAGGCGGGAAACAAAACCGAGGGGCATCTTCGAGGCGCTGCCTTTGCCATAAACGACAGCTTTGTCGAGCGCGTAGCCTATGGACTGCCCCAGCGCGTAGATTATCTCCTCACCGAGCGCGATGTCGCTGTCCTGCAGCAGGAAGTTGTCGATGATAATGACGCCGCCGACCTTATATCCGTCAATCTCAACGGTATTAATGGAGAATTCAAGCTCGTTGAGTGCTCCGGCCATCTCCATCCATACGCCCTCAGGGATGTCGCCCATAACATTCTGGCGGGCATTGCCGCGAATGGGGCGAAGGCGTACGCGGGAAACGAGTTTCGAATACTCGTTGAGGTTGTCGCGGATCAGGTCGAGAACATCGGGCGGTATGCTAAGCTCGGCTCCGTTCACGGAGCGGCGCTGGTGATTGCTTACGCCGCCAAGCATGGCGCGGGCACGATCAACAAAGGATTTAACAGCGGGGCGCTGATAAAACGCATCACGTGCGGCGCGAGAGGCGAAGCAACGGCTGCGGCAACTAAAACGGCCAGACTCCACGGCGCGGAGCTGTGCACCTCTTATGGCGGCTGCTCCGCCGACGGCGCGGCTGCTGTCATCGCCCTCGTCAGGCCTGGGCTCGCTGCCCTCAAGCTCATCGATTTGAGCTGTGACCTCGTCGATCTGATCCTGCAGATCCGCGATCTGGTCATCGACCTCGGTCTGCTGCTGGGTCAGGTCGTCAACCTGCTGCTCAAGTTCGGGGGTGACTTCTTCGAGCGCATCTATCTTAGCCTGAAGCTCTTCTTCATCCGCACGAAGCTTCTTGCGCTTTGCGCGGAGCTGCTTAAGCTGCGCCTGCAGCTGGGTGCGTTTTTTATTCAGCATTACGGTTCTGAGGGGCATGATAAAATCTCCTTTTCAGTTTTTCTTTTTGAACTCTTGTCCTCTCCCTGCGGATATCCGCTTCACAGCGGGCGCGGGCGCTGACAAAGGTCTGCTCGTATGCGGGGAATGTACATACGCTAAGCTCCCACAGCTTTGATATGCGGCGGATCCTCCGCTGAACGCGTCCGTCCGGAAGATCCACATACTCGACATCATCTTCATCGAAACCAAAACTGGCCTGATCGACGTCGCCCCGCTGGGTGCGGGCGTGGAGGTTCACGGCATCAGTATCAAGCTCGTTTATCTGAATCGTGGCAAAAACGCCGGTATCATCAATGCTCCAAGAGAGCGTATTAACATTGTCATTCGCACGGCCGAGAACGAGCCGGGAATCGTGGTCAATGAGAGCGCGCACGTCGCTTGTGTCGGTAGCAGCGTCGATAGCGCCGCGGCAAACTATCTCTTCGCAGAAATCGTCAACGTAGTAGGGCTGCTCAAACACGACGAAGTAGCCTTCGACCACCTGACCGCCGTTCTCGGCCTCACGCGTATGAAAGTCGGCCCGGCGTGTACGCATTACCGATGAAGGGTTATTCGGCATTATTGTCCTCCTTATCGGCGGGACGCAGTTTGGCCTGCTGCCCTGCCATATCAAACGGAATGTAATTTTCAAGAACTCTGAATTCTTTCAGTCCCGCAGGGTCTCGGAAAGCAGTTTCTCGAACCTCGTCGCCATTGACGAAACCGCGGTCGGACATGGCAAGGTCAATATCGACGAGAGCCTTAAGATCGTAACTATATAGCCGACGGCGGTTAAACTGGAAGTACATCGCATCAGAAGCCAGAAGCTTAAGGGTCAGTTCCTGTTCTATCGCCTGGCATATCGGCAATATTACGGACTTGATAAAATTGTTGAATTCATCCTGAGAGAAGTTGCCGAGACCAAGCATGAAGCCCGGAACCCCAAAAATAGCAGCCACCGTGCGCTTATCCAGCTCGACCGTGTCACGTATTGCGAGATCTGCGAGGCTTAACGGGCGAACCTGCTCGACTTTCATCAAATCGCCCGGAATAATCCACGGCTTGCCTTTGTCGCTGTCCTCAAGATAACTCTTACGGATCTCCTCGCGCTTGTCCTCATCGTCAAGAGGGACGTCGGAGTTTACCGACACTATCAAAGGCGGCTTATAATCCGGCGCTGTCAAAGTTGCCTTAAGAGACTCCGTCTGAAGCATAGCTGAGGCGATTCTGCTAGCCTGCACAAGATAGCCTCTCCCTTTCCACGGCTGTGCTGAATCTGCGTACAGCCGGAAGTGCAGAAGCATATCAGGCGCATAGTCTCCGCCGCGCCAAGAGACTGTGTACGAGCTGCCGTCTACCGACGGACTGGCAGCAGCTCCAGGCATGGGTTCAAGCGCTAGAAGCCGCCCGTTGGCCGTACGCGGCAGGACAAATGCGTTCCCATCGCCTTCGCCAAGCATGGTTGAGACTATCCAGCTTATCCAGCTCTGACGGGTGGCCATATTCGGCCAAGGGTCGATATCAACAAAGCGAGATAACGCGTTATGCACGCGTTCATCGCCGCGGGGAGTGTTGCGCATGAGGTAAATAGTCGAGCTCGCGACAATGGATGTAATGCGGTCGATTGCGGCTCCGACTTCTGGGGAATCAAGCAGTCGCGTGTAACCGCTCGGCAATGTGCCCGATCCGGACACATAGAAGGCGAGCAGCGATTGCCGGTTGCGTTTCGCCTTTTTAAGGGGGAAAATCGACACGTCCACCCTCCTTCCTTATGTTCCAAACCATCTGGCGGCCGCGGCAGCATTTAAACTGTCAGTAAGAAGCCGTATGGTTCCGAACACCGACGCATCGAAGACATCGATGCGCGATGTGTCTGTGACTTTGTCATACTGAACGGCGTCATCCGTCATTTCAACAGCGTGTACGTTGCCGATACAATACTCAAACGGTTCGGCATGGCAATAATACAGGCAGCCAATCTTAATCTTGTGCTCGATATATCGGAAGCCGCCAGACTTCTGCATATAGAGCTGCGGCTGATCTACAACGGTGAAGCCGGCTTGCTTCATAGCGGTGTAATATGGCGCCGCAAATTTTCGGTCATGCCCGACCTTGTGGATGTTGAAGCCGGCAGCGCGCCACTTCTTAAACTGGCATACGGGTTCAGCCGGATTCATCGAGGCGGTATTAGGCATATCAAGCCAGCCGTCGTCCCGCCAGCCAAACAACGGGATCTGATCCTCGTCAGCCTTGGACGCTGCGGCCACGACAGGAAACCAGCAGTGCGGTATGATTACCAGTACGTCTTCAGGAGGCATCCACCCGTCCGTCGCAGCAGCCGCGGCCGGAATTTCGCCGACAAGCGCAGCAGCGGTGAGGTCATGCAACTTTGAAAGGTCCGCGCCGCCATACCAACGTTTAACAAGCCGTGCCAGATCCGAAAGCGACCAGTCGTATTTCGCATCGCTGGCCACGACCTCGGCAAGGTCGAACCACGCCCTGTAGCTATTTACGAAGACATTAAGCGACCGTGTCAGGAATTCTTTGCGCATCTGAGGATCATTCTGCGCCTGCTTTGCCGAAGCCATCATATCCTCGGGCCTGATAGTCACACCCCATGACGGATTAGCCTGCCTGTGGGCAATGGGAGACAGATAATCCACCTCTCCGGTCACAGGGTCAGCATCCGCACGGGCGATGAACGCAAAAATTCGGTCGGCATCAGCGCCGGTTATTTGGCCGCGGACTATTTTCGAACAGTAATTCAATCGCTGTGCGCAAAACCCGTTGCCGTCATCACCGGCAGTAGTCGTGGCAAGAATCAGCTTATTCGAATAGGCCTTCGTCGCATCCTTCAAGCGGCCGTACGGTATTGCATTCTTATATAGCTCCAGCTCGTCAAGGTGAATGAGGTTTGCGTTAAAAGCATCAAATAATTCGGGTTTATAAGCCAGAGCCTCATAGTCAATTATGCCGTCATGCCATACTTTCCCGCTGAAGGAGTGGCCGAGAGAGCTATCCAGCATCCTCAGGCCGCGGTCAGGATCCTCCGCCACAGTCAGGCCTAGCCGGTGCAGATTGTAGGCAAGAAAGCGAAATCCCTCCATATTCTGCTTAAGAGAGCCGGCAACGGTCTTGATTTTGCTGTACGATGAAGAGTAGTACAGCCCGAGCGACCACGTCAGCGCCGTCGCATAAGGTGTTTTGCCATTTTTGCGGGACAGCATCAGGAGGGCTTCCTGGAAGCGCCTGATTATCGTACCAGGCAGATGAAAGCCGCAGATGTTGTACGTGACAAAGAGCTGCCAAGGCTGGAGAATAAAGGGCGTACCTCGCAATGGTCGGCCGTATAGATCCTCGCCTTGCTGGTGGCAGAACAGATTTTCGATAGCCTCAATGCAAAACTCGGCGACCTGCGGCTTAAACTCCCAGCGCGAGTCTGCGCGGTCGGCGAGATAGCGCCTGCAGGCGCTTTTGACGTCAATACCGATATCCGGATCAGCGATGGTCTGCGCTACATACCGGTTGACAATGGACTCGTGTGCTCCGTCACCCATCAGCTTTTTGCACTATGGCATCGAGTACGCGGGCAAATTCGGCGTTAGCCACACGGTCGGGGTTGTCCTCGCTGTTGACAGCCGGCTGCATGCCGCGGAGCCGCTTCAGGGCCTTCGGCGTCAGCCCGAGAGCATCGCGGTGCGCCAGAATATCGCGGCGCTGAGCCTGAATGGATGCATAAAGCGGATCGAGCACGGAAGGCGGCGTGTCAGAATCCTTGGCCGTGGCTTTCCACGCCTTCATCGTACGACTCAGCTCACGCTCAAGGATGCAGAGCTGACGAATCTCGCCGTCGAAAGCAGGATTGTATATACCCAGCTCGGAAAGTTGGTCTTTGTAGGTTTGCTCTTTGCCCATGATACGCCTCCGTGTTGATGTGCGTGCCCTGCGCCCGCGTCCTGCCCATGTGCGTGCGCGCTATTCTTGTTCGCACGAGGCAGACGAAATTTCCGCCGAAAAATTTTCTGCCGAGTGTGCGCGGAGTTCCCCGCCCAGTTGCAAGCTCCCCATTTCTCCGCGGGGAAGGGGTGGGGGGATCGTTTTCCTGCGCCAGCGTTCGCCGAGCGCGGACAGCTTACGGGTAACGCGATCGTGCATCCGGTCGTGTGCTGCGGCCGACAGCGACACGAGATTCCAAAGGCAGTACGCATACTCTGGGTAGTCTTCGGCAGGCCAGATGTGATGCACAACTTCCGCTTCGACTGAGATGCCATATCGCGCCGCCTCCTGGCAGCGATATTTATCGCGCCTAAGCGCAAGCTTGCGCAGATGCTGCCAGCGCTTATTTGCTCGGCTGTAGTCAAAGCCAGGCATGGGCTATCACCTCCACGCAATCAGGCCAGACGACAAAAGAGCCGGAGCCAATGACACAACTGCACACATGTGCATGTCACTGGCTCCGGCTCTCAAAGCACTGGCCGTGGTCGATATCGACCCGAACTTCATTTTTGCAGTCCCTGCAGTAAACGATCAACCCGTGGGCTTTCGTTTCTGGTGAGATCTTGAGCAGCCGCTTGTTGCGGCGGCAGATGGGGCAGATTAAGAATCCATCCCTTACGCTATACAGTATATCAGACTTTCCTTGTGTTTGCAATACTTTCGGCATACTTTCTCCTTTTAATAACACGTATTTCGAGACAGAAAAATATATAAAAAGCATTATTTGCGCCTGCGACGAGCTCGCCGCCTCGCGGTTAATGAGCTGGCGCACAGGTACTTAATGAAGCGATAATGCCCGTATTCGGTCTGCACGTCGCCCGTGTCCTCAAATACGATTGCTGTCCTTGGCGGCTTCAGCTTCTCATTATTCGGGACAAGATAGGTCTCAATTTCCGGCTTACGAGCGTTGCGGGTATAACTCCAGCTTCTCTGGCCGACACGCTCACGCTCTTCCTTTGCCATGTACCGCGCAAGCGTTGCATAGTTCTTCTCTCGGTCAACGCGCAGCGGTGTGAACTCGATTTCACCTTGTCCCCATAGATTGAGAATTTCGGTGTAGTCATCGCCAGTAGAGTTGAGTACGCAGTGATGATGCCAACGGCCGTCACCGTGGCGATGCTCGGAATTCCAGAACATTACGAGGGTTTCCCCGCGCCGTTTCCGTGCAGCTGACAGCTTTTGACGGAAATACTTGAGCTTACCCTCGGCAGCCTTACGCGATTCCGGCAAATGCCGGTCGTCATAAGTCAGCGTACAGACTATGTCTCCCTCAGTGAAGTTCGCTGCTAGGAGCAGCTCAAGCTTTTGGTAGCTGTATATTGCATTCATCCGTCTTTGTGCTTCACTGCTGACTTTGCGTTTTCCAGCGCGGACTCCTGTGCGGTCCCGGCTGTTTACGGTGGGGTAGACACTTTCGAGCACCAATGATCCAGCTACGATTATTTTTTTGCGTTTTGCCATGCTGCGGTCTCCTTATATATTAAGCAGACCGCAGCTCTCCAAGCTTTCGTCTTAGTTTTACGTTATTTATTCTCAGGCTCGCCCGGCATGGGCAGCCATCCATCCACGGTTTCGCCAAATTGCAAACCTTTCCATGCGCATATTTCTGCTGACCATGTTAAGAAGGAAGTATCCGGGCGGATATCATCGAACTCAGGATATACAATCCGGCACAGATATCTGCCTGACTCCTCAGGCTGACCGGAATTCCATGCCAGCGCCTGACGCTTATCTGCTTTATCGGCAGCCATCTCAGGATTGTCCGTACGGCAGAGCAAGTAGTCAAGCGATACACCAAGGAGATCAGCTACGGAGCAAAATGTATCGGCCGAACCCCACGAACCCCACGGCGGCGCAGTAGCAGCAGTCGTAACTGTGCAAGTTCCTGCAAGCAAAGCACGTTCTTTTTCAGCCGGCTCACCGCTCCAGAGCTTGGCCGTTTTCTTTACGTAGTCGTATTTCATTGATGCTGACCTGCAGGCCTCGCCGAACCGCGCCCACTGGCGGTTTATCTGTGCGATTTTTGGCGCGTCGGCTTCGGCCTGCCGCTCCTTCTCAGCCTTACGCTCGGCTGCTGCTGCGACTCGGGCGGCTTTTTTCGCGTCAGCCATTCGAGAGCAGCAACGCTTACAGCTTGCGATAGAATCACAGTTATAGCAGCAGGCTGTGCCGCAGCCCTTACCGTAAGCACGATATCCCTGGGAGTATAGCGCACTAGCCATTCCCTGCACATTTTCGCAGACCCCGTGGCAGATATCCGCTGGGCAAGTGAGCTTTTTCATTCGGGTTATATCCTTGCCAATCTCGACGGCGGTATGTTCGTATAGATATCGAATATCTCTGCTCTCGGTGTAGACGGAAATAATCTGGCGCTGCACGTCCGGCGGGAACTGAGCCAGTTTATACGCCGTGGCTTCATTCAGCGTCCCTTTGGCATAATACGATTTTGCAAGCTGAGGGTCGAGCCGATTCCGGATTACTTTGAGCCGCGCTAACTTAGAGCGGCTCATGCCACTAAGCCGGGCAACCCAGTCGCGTAGACGTCCGGGAAACTCCACGCCTTCGTCCTGAAGCTGGCGCAGAAGATCCTCCAAGCGCTCCGCCTGTCGGTTTTGATCGGCTGATGAAAGCTTGCGCGTGTCACTGTTGGCCATTATCAGCTTCAGCTCCTGTAAAGCCGCTGATGCCGCTGCTTTATCCACCAGACAAGGCACACCGTCGGCGAACTGTTTCGATCCGTCAGCGACAATGCGTTTTATTGCTTCGCGACGACGGTGACCTGAGACAACGACGTAGCGGCCATTCTCTGTGCTGCGCACCCTGATAGGATCCATAAGGCCGAACAGTTCAATATTGCCGGCAAGTTCGTCTATGTAGTCGAGTGTATAGAAATTACGGTCATCGGCGTCTATGAGTTCCAGCGGAATGCGCTGAATCTGCTCAGCCGCTGAATCTGTGTCCAGATTGGGCACATCCTTGAGAATAGAGGACAAATCAAAACTAGCCATCACTGCACCCCCTTTATAAGTGCAGACACAAAGCGGCGGTAATCGATTGCCGCCGCAGAGCGCGGAGAGCAGACTATGAGCGGTTCCTGCTCAAAGGTCATATCGTCAGCCTTCGGAGTGCGGCGTATATGTGGGAACACTGGCAAATCATAGGTTTTAAGCTCACGTTCAGCTTTAACGATGTTATCAGACTTGTACCACATTGTCGGAAGAATGCCGGCAAGCTTCAATCCGGGGTTAATGCGCCGCATATTGCGTATCTGCTGCATGATGTTTGCCATACCCCGGAGACTGAATGCATCAATCTTGATGGGGATGACCACCTCGTCAGCTGCTACCAAGGCAGCTGCAGACGCCGCATTAAACGCAGGAGGGCAGTCGATTATAATCCAATCATAATCCGGCAGCCGCTTCTGCATTTCGCGTATTACGTTGGTGTTAGCGGCAGACTGTTCAACCTTGGTGAGGTCAAGATCCATCAGGCTGTCATCTGCGGGGAGGAGGTCGATATCACGGTATCGGCTTTTCTCGATACCCCCGGCCGCATACTCGCCGCATTCAGAGCCATTGTAGCGCAGGATATCGCTCAAGGTGCGTAAATGCATTTTGTCGCGCTGCAGGAAGTCTGTGGTGTTGCACTGGCTGTCAGCATCTATAACCAGCACGCGCTGGGTAAGATGTGCGGTAAGGATCGCCGCCATGTTTATTGCGGTCGTCGTCTTGGCGACGCCGCCCTTCAGGTTGCATATGGCTACAGTTCTCAATTCTTTGGTCCTCCAGACTCTCAAAATTTGAAACATTCGTTCATTGTTGCCTTGCTATGTACGGTGAACACGACGCGAAACCACCGATGTGCCCGGTTTATCTCTGCGATACGCCCGGTCACGGTTATCGGAATGCCGGGCGGTGCTGGGTCATACTCGATAAATCCTGCCGGCTTAAACGTGACCCTGTCTCCGACCTTCATGCGCTCACCTCCAATTAGAACGGCAGCGGATCTTTGCTGCTGTCTGTGATATCGTCAAATGTTACTTGAGACCGCTCCTGCGCCTTTCTGGCGGCCTGCGCCGTTTTACAGGCGCGGCGGATCTCGGCCTGCGTCTCGCCATAGCTCTTCGGTCGCTCCCGCATGGTCTGCGTAGCTCCGTCAAACTCAAGCTCGTATCGGTCACGCAATCCCTCTTTATTCTTGGCTATATGCAGCCATCGGTTGGAACGGTAATTGCTTTGATCAACCGGGTAGACAAGAAGCGCGCTGTCCGCATCCTGCTCGATCTGCCCGGATTCACGGAAGTCCGCCATGCTTGGAGGCACGAACTTACCCTTCTCCTTTTCTGGCCGCTTGAGCTGGGCGAGAGCAATCACGGCAATACCGTGCGCACGTCCAAGCGTATGCAGTTCTTGCGATATCTGAGTTACCTGATCATAGCGGCTCTGACGGCCGATACCGGCAATGAGCTGAAGGTAGTCAATGAAGATGACCTGATACTTGCGGCTCAGGCCGAGCGCTTGTATATCCCGCACTGTCATACCGCCAGCGTCTATAAAGTCAAGCTTCATGCCGCTCAACTTTTCCGCCGACCGTGTCAGCGCAAGACGATCGGCCTCGCTAAGATCCCGATCCTTAATTTTCTTGAGGGGCACATGGCTCAGGTGGCTGAGCAATCTGTCCGTTAGCTTCGCGGGATTCGTCTCAAGAGAGAAAAAGCCGACGCGATACTTTGCGGACAGATGCGCCGCCATCTGAAGGCTTAGAAGTGTCTTGCCACTTGAGGGATATCCCCCGATGATCATCATGTCGCCGAGCTCCATGTACAGCAGACTATCAAGCCGGGTCATACCGAAACTGAGGTATTCAGGACGCGTCGCGCTTGCACGGTCGCAAAAGTCTGATGCGGCGTCCTGCGCCGAAACAACCTTTGCGTGCTTCTTTGCTACAAACAGGGCGTTAAGCCCGTCCATTTCGGACGCTGCCGCGCTGTAGCTAGGAGCATAAGCAACGTTCAGTGCAGCGTTTTGGATAAGCTGCATCTTGCCGTGCTCCTTCAGCATCTCGGCGTAATATGCGAGGTCTACGGGCTCCACGATTTGCACTTGCCGCAGGATAATGCTGAATTCCGCACCAAGCTCGTGCTCCAGCGTGAGTGGATCCACTGGCGCACCGGCAAGCCGCAGCCTCTCGATTGTCGCGAAGATCCTGCCATAAGCATCAATGCCGAAGTCTGACGCACTCAGCACAGAGAAGGCCTCGCCCGCTTTGTCCGGCTGCTGGATCATCGTGCCGATGATCTTGAGCTCCATCGCGCTCACATCAGTGTGCTCGTTCATAGGATTGCCTCCCTGAATTCTGCCCAGCCGCCCTGCTGCGGGGATTCGTCCGGTTCCGTGTCGTCAGGGACTCTGTCGGTCCATCGGCGCTTAGAGAGCCAGCGACAGGCGTACGGGATGCCGATGCCGCGCCGCCATTCATCCGACATTCTCTGCCGGTTGAGCGCGGCACTCATGGTGAACATGAGTTCGCGGTCTGGTTTCAGCTTGTCCCATTCACGCACTGCACCCTGACGATCCTCTCCGCGAGGGTAGGCCTGCCAGAATCGCTCGAACATTTCCGGTTCCCAATCCGGAATCGCTTTAGCCGCTCGCTTCCGCTTGGGCTTTGGAGGCTGCTCAGGTAACTTATCGCCCGCACCGTCCCCCTCAGGGGGACTATAGGGGGTATTATATTTTAAATTATTATTTTCTATTGGTATCGGATTTAAATCCGATACCGTCCCGGATTTAAATCCGATACCCCCCATCACGTTAAAGTGATAAGGTTTATCGGTCAGGTATATCCGGCGGCGATCCGAGTTTGCCCGCCCCTTACAGACGTCCACCTGTATGTATTCGGCGTCCTCCAGCCGCTTTACAAGCGAGCTGACGGTGTCAGGCTTTAATCCGAACCGGTCGGCAAAGTATTGGTTGTAGCAAAAGCAGTATCCCTCCTCGTTGATCTTTGCGGCTATCTCCGCATAAATCAACTTGGCATTGGCCGGCAGCGTGCTGTCGTAACGCACCCGTGCGGGCAGAATTGCCCATTGCCCCGTAAAACCAGAGTCCACAAAATCACCGCCAATCTCATTTCTTGCAGAATATCATTACGCCGAGGACCCATACGACGCTGATTGCGCCGAAAAATACGCCGGTAAAGAACGCGATAACCGTATCAGGCATGACACACCTCAGACTACTTTCATGCCGGGGACATAACCACAGCCACCTGCACCTGCACTTTTTGCTTTTGTGCGCGGCTGCCGCTGCGCATAGACGGTTCTGTATGCTGGCCTGAGCTGACCGGCGACATACCGCTCTATATCCTCGACCTTATACTTGAGTTGACCGCGGATCTTATACACTGGCAGATCCCCGTCGGCGCATATCCGCCGCAGAGTATCTACGCTGACGTCAAGCAGCTTGGCCGCTTCCTCGTTGCCGATGAGCTTAGTCATGTCTGCTACCTCCTGCATATTTGACTGCGAGTGCAGCCTTGATGATACCGTCGAGACTTTCCAAGATATCCTCGAACACACTTGTTTCCTGCTGGTCAACAATGCCGTCCGCCGCGATTACAAGCAGGTCATCGGTCGATTCCTTGAAGTCACGGATTGCGACGAGAAGCTGTACGACCGCCTGCGGCAGCGATACCTGCGCAACATCCGGCAGCAGATCGTTCGCAATACCTGACTTGTGCTTGAGGTGCCAATAGCCGAGCACCGGCATTGGCGCTATTTCTGCCATGCGTGCGACGACCTCGTCGCTCGGCAGGCCGCGGCCAGACTCGTACAGCCGGACGCTGTCCGCGCTGACGCCGATAAGCTCCGCCCATCGTTCCTGCGTCATACCGGCAGTCTGCCTTGCGGTTTTATAGATATTGCGGGAGCTGCTGTCCATGGTGCTACCTCCGTATCTGTGGTATGCTTACTTTACTCTTGAAACTGCACTCCCAATTCTGGTAGAATTTACAGGAAGGGAGTTGATACAATGATTTCTCATCATGCAGCTAAACTGCTGAGAATATTGAAAAAGGCACTCATAAAAAACGGAGATACTTTGTACCTCAGTCTAGATGAGGGTACAGTCAAGACTGTTGCTGAAGCAAACGACCCCGACTGTAAAATCGTCAAGCTCGGGGCATTGAGAGACGAAACGTTTACCCTTCTTAAAGAGCTTGAGAGTGAGGGGCTAATCGCGATTACACAGCGCAGCAGTGTAAATTTTAATATAAAGGTCGAAGCCAAAGGGCTGTTTTCTACAGAGCTGACGCTTCGCAAAGTAGTCCGCGAATTTATCCGTTCTTTCTTGTTTCCGGCCTTGGTCGCCCTTGCCACTACATTGATAACAAAAGCCCTTTCAGCATAGGACATCCTCATTTCCCCGAGTCCTTCTCGAACAGGTCGTCGATGGTGCAGCCAAGGGCCCTGGCCAGCGCGGGCAGCATATCCGTAGGCGGCTGTGATCTGCCGCGCTCCCACGCACAGATATTTGGTTGACCGTAGCCGAGGCTTTGCGCTAGCTCTGCCTGACTAATGCCTGCCGCTTTGCGGAGAGTTCTTATCTTGAGCATATACAACAACCTCCAGATGCTAGAATTGCTAGTATTGCTGTTTGTGATAGCAATACTAGCATTATATAGCAACAAAGTCAACACGATTAGCAAAGTTTTAATACAATGCACAATTTAAGCTATGCATTTATGAGCAATTTTAATATAATAAGCATTAGATGTTCGGAGGTGTTAAGCATGAACAACATAAGATCTGCACGCCGCATGGCTGGAATGTCTCAAGCGGAAGCAGCACAGCACCTTGGAATTACCCAGACGGGATTCAGTGCTTGGGAGCGCGGAGTAGTCAATATTGACCCTTCAGCGATTCTTGATATGTCACGGCTTTTTGGTGTCAGCATGAGCTATTTGATTGGCGAAACAGACGACCCCACACCGGAAAAAACCGCAAGCGAAAAGCCCACCGTCAAAGACGATGGGCTAACGCTGGATCTATCGGGACTTACTGAGGAAAACAGACAGAGGGTCGCGGGCTTTGTTGCTGCGCTTTTAATGACTCAAGATAAATAACTGCCCTAACCTTGTTATCGGGTGTCAGACGGTCAAACATCGCGTCGACCTCCATTTGGAGCGCCGACGGATCTGCCGCTGCGCATGGGATCAAGATTACGCGGGTCGGTTTCTTCATGGTCTTGCCTCCTGTCAAAATTTTTAGCAGAAATCCCCGCGCAATAATACCGCTCTATCCGACTTTTTTTCTCGCGTTTTGGCATGATATACCTTGTATGGTAAGAAATACACAAAATAAAAAATGTGCCCAATCCGGGCACAGGGGGAGGAATTCGTTATGAAGAGTATTAAAATTGCGCCGGGTCTAACTTTCAGCCCCAACAAGGCTCTCGGAATCACAAAGGTGAAACGCAAAATCGCCAAAGCTACAGGCATCCCGACCACAAAGTCCGGTCGGGCAAAGAAGGCTGCAAGGCTATTCGGCATTAAGTGAACACCAAGGAGGCGCAGCATGAAGGGCACTCAGGATAGCGCCGGAACGCGTAGAGCAGTAAAAGCTCGCGTTTCGGGCGGGATCATACTCTTCCTAGGCATTGTATTCGCGATTATAACAGCGCTGCTGGCTTACGCGGCGGTTGCAACGTTTAAGGAGTCCCGCGTTCTTGCTGGCTTGGTCCTGGTCATTTTAACAGCTGCAGTGCTATTCCCTGCCATTGGAGGCATTACCGGCGGGATAAAGAGGCTCCGCGAAGCGGATAGCCACGATGCTCAATCTGCTGACGGGGTCGAGTCGCTTACGCACGATGGAGTTAGGCAACAGTCCAGTGGAGATTTATCGAGGACACAAATCGCGGCCGAAGTCGCTCGTAGGCAGGAAGAGTTCATTCGCTCCGCCAATGCGATCCCGCAGGTTGAAGTAGAGATAGCGGAAGTTCCCGCCGAGGAGAACTACGTCAAGGAGGCCAAAGACCAGCTGTTCACGAACATCACAAAGAAGTCTTCCATTGAGAGACTAAGCAACTTCGTAGCATTGGACGTGGAAACTACCGGCTTATATCCGTCAAAGGCGGAGATTGTGGAAGTTTCGGCTATACGCTTCAGAGACTTTGAGCCAGTCGAAAACTTTACAACGCTTTGTTATCCTCGCAAAGGTATTAACCCTGAGGCTGAACGCATAAATGGGATATCCGCCGAAATGGTGGAGGGGAAACCAGTCTTCGGGCAGGTTGCGGCTTCACTTCAGGCGTTCATAGGTGAGGACAATCTAGTAGCGCACAATCTCGATTTTGATCTGGGCTTCATCGTAAAACATGGTGTGGATATATCCGGCAGCAAGAGGAAATACTATGACACTCTTATGCTTGCAGAGTATGTGCTAAATCAGAACGAAGTTATCAATTTTAAGCTTCCAACGCTATGCAGATATTACAACATACCATATGCTGCAGGTCATCATTCTACTATTGACGCTTACGCAGTCGGCCTTCTGTTTAGGAAGCTTGCAGAAGAAAAGTCCGGGCAGAAGTTTGAAGCTACTGCCCTGTCGTCATCATAATGTGTCCGAAGTGGACACAAAACCGCCCCGGCTTAACCGGGGCGGTAGGTTTAAAAATCCAACAATCAAAGTGCAAGCATCATAATCTGTGTTCTTGTAAGGACAAACGCTGCATCAAACCTTCCTGCAAGATTTGTGAACAATTTATGCCTCTTTTATCGGCCATGTTTGCCATCCATGCCGGGAGAGACACATTTTTTCTTACGGCGTGTGTATCAGTCTGGGCTCGATATGCGATACTATCAATTTGAATAAGTGAATAGAGCGCACCATTAGGGTGCTCAAGATCTTCTTGCGCGGTTGGAGTGGCTATAGGTAATCCTTCATCCTCTGCTAGAACGAGCCACCCGGCGGCAGCGTCGGTGATTTGTTTTATCGCGTCCAATAAATCTTTTCCTGTTGTGATGCATCCTGGTAGATCTGGCACACTGGCATAGTATCCCGATTCACCCTCTATTGGTGTAAAAACTGCAGTATAAATATAAACCATCTTGTTTCTCCTTTTCGGGCTGACGTCCTTTCTTAGTGGGAGGGCGGCTCAGCCGCCCTTGTTCCACTTTACTCCAATTTCCCTCATAATATACCTGAGATCGTTTTCGTTGAAATCGTGCCGTTTAACAGTCATAATCTTCTTTGTTTCAGGGTTGTAGAAAATGTCGTGATTGCTTCCATGTCTATAAAATCCGTATCCTAACTCCTTCAGCTTCCTAATACATATGTCTCGTGGTTTCATTCCCGACCTCCTCTCTACGAATTATATTATACACAAAAATGTGTAGTTTGTCAAGAACTATTTTGCGTAAAAGTGTGTATTGGAGGGCAACGCCATGCCAAAGCGAGATGCACCCGAATTTTATTACGATGAGAAGCGCAAGCAGTACCGTAAACGGCTGAAGGATCCAGCTACAGGGAAGTGGTCAGTCGATGTGTGGGCGGCCACCAAGGGCGAGCTGCGCGAGAAAGTCCGGGCAAAGCAGGCGGAGCTTGCCGCTCGAACTCCAACAGACCAGCTCTTCGTGTATCAGTACGCGGCACAGTGGTATAAGCTGAATACTGCGTCGCTGACGGAACGGGGAAAGCAAGGGCCGAAGAATGCAATAAATAATCACATCTGCCCAGTCATAGGCCAGATGCCGCTTGCAGATGTTCGCTCGGACGACATCCGGCGAGTAATGCTTGAAGCGGAGAAGAAGGGGCTATCCAAGGCGTCGCAGCAGAAGATAGTGAACACGCTGAAGCGCATATTCGATGCGGCCGAGGAGAACGGCTTAATTGCACGATCTCCGTGCCGCAGACTGAAAGCTGGCGGCGCAAAAACGAAAGAGAAAGTTCCCCTCACACGCAAACAGCAGCAGACCGTGCTTGATGCGATGCAGGGAACTCAGATATATCCGTTTATAATGCTCTGCCTCTTCTGCGGTCTGCGCAGGGAAGAGGCCTTGGGGCTTCGCTGGGACTGTGTGCATCTGGATGATGCTGCACCGTGGATTGAAGTAAAGCGGGCTATGCATTGGGATCATAACAAGCCCGAAGTCACCGAAGAACTTAAGAGTGAAGCGGCGCACCGAAAACTACCGGTGCCTGCACCGCTTAGCGCGTACCTTAGGACGTTGCCCCACAAGTGCGACTATGTGTGTCACACCGGCAAAAATGTGCCGTACTCAGAGACGGCCTTCCGCCGAGCATGGGAGGCTGTCACCGCCCGTGAGGAGCACACCATGACGTACAAGATGCGCGGCAAAGATGTTACCGTTAGTCTGAAGGTCGGCGACCATGTGCCATATAGATCCTTTGACATCGCGTTTGACTTTCACTTTACTTCGCACCAGCTGCGTCATACTTATATTACGGAGCTGATTTTAGGCGGCACACCAATAAAGCGCGTGCAGTATCTTGCCGGACACGCATCGGTAATTTTAACCCTTCAGGTATATACGCACTTGCTGGAGAATGCGCCGACCGACACGCTAGCATCTGTTGATGCATCCTTCTCCCACTTTACAGATGATGGGGGCCTGGGCTTGGGGGTCAAAACTTAATCAGGACAATGAAGTCACTGCGCTGCAGCACATACACGGATTGTGACGCCCTGCTTGGTAAGGATGAGGTCCCCAGTTCGAATCTGGGTAGCAGCTCCAAAGCTCCTGAAGCCGTATGGTTTCGGGAGCTTTTGCTATATCGGCTTTTTGAATTTTCGGGAAATTTTGCGGAGGGTCATGTTGAACATATTGAAAAAGAAATGCCGCTGTGATAATATATATCTAAGCTGCCGATGGCGGCATTAAATTTCAAAATGAGTTAGAGTGCACTAACTAGTGGAGAGCTATGAGAGACAGTGAACTGAAATTTGATAGAAGCTGCCATGTACTGTATTCAGAGCCGTGCAAAAAGCAGATATTGGCCAAGATCGCTGCTCATTATCCGCCGGAGCGCACGGATGAGGTATGGGAGCGCGTACAGCAGCAATATGTGGACTTTATTTCCGGCTGGCGCACGGATCTTGGCGGCAAGAAAAATTTTCACAACGGTCCGGGCGGAAATTACGACTGCGTTGCGCTTATGGCCTATTATGTCGTCTGCCGCGAAGTGACATCCCTTGCGGAAATAGAGGAGGTGGAGGGAGAGCTGTTTCTTCCGGCCTTCCGCAAGCTTTCGTTTGTGGATTGCAACAAGCCCTTTTTCAAGAGACTGATGTACCTCTCGTTCATGAACGCAAAAAGACAGTGCGACAAATGGGGCGATTTCAAAATGAATGTTGCGCCGTTTGATAAGGACAAACCTATATACTATGAATTTACGGCTTGCCCGACTGCAGAATTTGCGAAGGAGCACGGCCTGCTTGAAATCATGCCCGCCATATGCAATCCGGACTTTGCTGCTATGGAGCTTATTCATGCCCGCCTCGTGCGGAGGACCACCTGTGCCAACGGCTGTAAATGTGATTACACTATCTGCGGTGACAGGGACAGCTATCTCGATGAGCATCCCGAATACAGGGATGAAGCGGGCTACAGAAGAAACGATTAGGAGGCAGGAAAATGCTGTTCAAAACACTGGGTGATAAGGCGGCCCCGGCGGTGCTGTTCTTCCATGCAATGGGTGTGACCGGGGACAGCAGCGAGCCGGTGGCGGAGTATCTGAAGGATAAATATTTCTGCATCATGCCGACGTCAACGGTCTACTGCGCGGGGCAGAGCTATGTGTGCAAGGCTGATGAGATCCGTCAGGTAGAAAAATTCCTGAGGGACAGCGGGGTAGAGCGCCTTATGCTCGTCACGGCGTCGTCCATAGGAGCGGATCTTGCAATGGCATTTCTGACACAGACCGGGCTGCCGGTGGAGCATGTTTTCTTCGACGGCGGGCAGTTCGCGCAGATCGGCATGCCTTTGCGCCGCATAATGACGCCGTTTCTGTATCTCGCAATAAAAAGCGTGTACCGCTCCGACGGCAGAACGCTGGGAAAGATCATGTGGTGTGACGACGATGCTATTAAGCCATATTTCGTCGCGGCAGGCAGAGCGCTGACATATGGAAATATCCGCCGACAGATGGCGGACAGCCTTGAGGATAAGCCGTTCCCGATGCTGCCGGAGGCAATGCAGAAGGTCTGTTTTTTCGAGTTCGGCAGTGCCGAGGATCATTATAAATACCGCGATGCTGTCATGACTGCGTATCCGCACGGAAATTTTCCGGTGTTTGAAGGATATAACCATATGCAGTATCAAATACGCGACCCGAAGGGCTTTGCGGTAATGCTCGACTGCATTGTTGAGCAAAATACGCTGCCTGAACTGCCGTTTCTGAGGAAGGAGAAAGCGGAATGAAATATAATATCGAGAAAAATACCGTACAGGAGACGCTTGTCATCCCTATGTACGCAAGGAAAATGTGTTCGGAGCTGTTCCCGAGCCTGTTCCAGGACGAGACGGCCATCCGGCTTATTGACTGCATTGACTATGATTTCTCGGGACTTGCCGAAAAATCCAAAAGCTCCATGCAGCAGTTCGGTTTTCTTGAGGCTGCCATGCGCCAGAACGACCTCGCTTGGGAGGTGAGGGACTATCTGAAATCGCATCCGAAGGCGGCGGTAGTAAATCTCGGCTGCGGGCTGGATAATACCGGCCGGAGCTGTGACAATGGGACGTGCAGCATATATAATCTCGACTTTCCGGATGTCATCGCGGTCAGAGACGAATTGCTCCCGGCAGGTGAGCGGGAGCAGAACATTGGATGTGATCTGAATGACTGCGCGTGGTTTGATAGAATAGATGCCTCGAACGGCGCGGTGTTTTTTGCGGCCGGAGTGTTCTACTACTTCCTGACCGAACAGGTCAAGACGCTGGTTCAGGCCATGGCGGAGCGCTTTCCCGGCGGTAAGCTTGTGTTCGACGCGGCCGGAAGATCCGCTGTGAAGCTGATGCTGAAAACGTGGATAAAGGACGCCGCAATAAAGGATGTCGGGGCGTATTTCTCGGTAGAGGACGCGGTGCGTGAGCTGTCCGCATGGTCGCCTGAGCTGAGGGTCTCTGAAAGGGGTTATATGCTTGGCTATCAGAGCCTTGAAGACCCGTCCGTGAAACAGTTCTACCGCCTTCTGGCCAAGGTCGGTGACGGGATGATGAAAATGCGCATAGTCCGGCTGGACTTTGAGGATAAAGCGCGCTGAAAGAACTGATAAAAGAAATGGCTCACTGCGGTATGCAGTGAGCCATTTTGCATTTCCGGCAGCCGACCGGAGCGATGTTTCAGGAGATTATCATTGCGACACAGTTCGTGCTGACCATGCAGAAAGCCACTATCGACACGCCGATCAGTATTCCGGCATAGCAGCTGTTGGTTTTCTTGCGGATATAGATCGCAAGCGCAGAGGCAATGCCGAATGTGGGCAGAGTGTTTGTCAGCAGATCGAGATAGAAGTGAGCGAAATTCTTGGTGGTGAACGGTCCGTTGAGGCGGAGAATGACCTCATAGACCAGAAGCAGCACCAGCATACCTACAAGACCGAGTACTGCGCTGCCAAGTACGGACTTCGCTGTGCTCCCCGGACCCTTGCCGGATGTGCCGACGGGAACCGCATTGCCTGCAAGCAGGAGGAATGAAAAATAGGGAAGCAGAGCGAGGCAGTACCAGGGCAGAGTTTCGCACCTGGCACCGCGTATCGGGCGTATGCTGGACGTCCAGATGTGCAGGTCGGTGTTGGCATAGCGATAGAGAAGAAGAATAACGTAATAGGCCAGAAGGAAGAGAACCAACGCAAGGAGGGCACTTTTGAGTATGTATTTGACGCTGAAAGAGCCGTTGCTGGAGGTCGCGAAACCGTAGCTTGCGGCATTCTGCCCGTGCTTCTTGCCGTACGTAAAGTGATAAACGAGGAAGAAAGCCAGCATGCCGACTGCGGAGAACAAAGTCCAGACGACGTAACCGTTGGGTGTTGTGCCGAGCTGGAACAGACTGTTGGAGGACATCTTGTTCCCGACACCGGTACCCCAGAAGAAGAACGCGACAGGGATAAGCATATAAATGATTGCCGCCGCCCACCATTTCTTGGTTTTCGGCTCAAAACCGGCGCTCACTGCGGGCGCTTCAAGCTTGAGGTCGCTGAACAGGCTGGAATCGATCAGAATACCGGTGATTGAAAACAGAAACATGACGAGGCCGATAATGGCTGCGGCAAGACCGACTATTTTCCAGCCATAGATCAGATCGGAGGAATCGATGGGAGCGGGGGCGTCCATCGCATCCATGACGGATGAGACAAGAAGACTTATAAATTGGCCGGAGATCATATCGTCCTGATGCGTCTGCTCCAGCGTATAGAAAACGCGGGCCGTGCGATTCTCAAAGCTGCCGTAAAGTGTGTTTGGCTGGATCTTTTCTACGCCGAAAACGCTGCAAAGGAACTCATTGGAGAATATTGCGTCAAAATTGCCGTTGCCCAGACGGGCGAGAAGTCCCTCGTCATGTGTGCCGGAGATCTGGACAAAATTGAAGTCGTATTCCGGAAGCGCGTCGTTGAAAAGAACATCAGAGACGACCAGCGAAACATTTCTTTTGGTGGAAAGCCGATAGCTGTAGAGAGAACCCATAGAGTGACCGCCGCAGCCGATCTGATCGGCGTCCACGAACGGGCGGGAGGCCAGATAGTCATAGACGGTATCAAGCTCCATCGCGCCGTTTGCCGTCCAGTATTGGGCATTCGGGTTGACCTCCGTGTCACCGCAGCCAGTGTAATCCATCAACGCGACGACATAGCCGCGGCGGGCAATCTCGGTCGCCCATGGCATGCCGATATCGGAAGGGCAGTCACCGCCCGGGGTTATGATCATGGCCGGAGCGGGAGTGTCCGCCGATGCGGTCTCGGGGATAAAAAGATTTGCTGTAACGGTGTAGCCGTCGTCATCGACGAGATAGAGCCGTTCGGTTTTTATCGCGCCGAAGTCAGTGTCTATTGCCATGGACAATAGGCCTCCGATAATAATGAGAACAATGGCAATGGCTAAAAATCTGCTTTTTCTTTTCATGGTGTACATCCTCTCTTGTTTGTTTTCGGGGCTCAATTCCAATAGAATATACGTTCAAAAAATAATCTTTAGTAATATAAATATATTCTACAGAATTAATTTGAATTTATAATAGCCGCTTTTCGCCGTGTTGTCAAGAGGGGCGCAGAGAAAAAACGGGCGGAAACTTTTTTGTTGATTTTTCTGCCCGCTGATTTTATACTAAAACAAACATAGAGTATAATTGTATTATAGGTGATATAATGGAATCTGAATGGATGGGGCGCTACAGGCCTCTGGTGGCGGCTTTGGTTCGGCACGGAAATGTATGCATGTCGGCTGCCGGCAGACGTAAGGAGATAGGAGAGGGTATTGAGCTGAGCTCGCTGGAATGGCAGGTGCTGGAGTCCATCGTAGAGCGCAGGTACGAGGCGACGAATATGATCGCGATCTCAAACAGCATCGGCGTGCCGCAGAGCACTTTCTCAAAAACGACAAAGAAACTATGCGATATGGGGCTGGTGGAAAAATATCAGGCCGTGAACAATCGAAAGAATATTATTCTGCGCCCGACGGATACGGCGCTTGAATTATACAAGTCCAATTCCGCCCGCCTGCAGAAGAATGTGTTCGGAGCTTTCTTTGATAAGCTCACAGAGGTGAGCGATGAGGATAT
This sequence comes from uncultured Oscillospiraceae bacterium, assembly GCA_934589325.1. Next base: position 24,507 of record CAKTNU010000001.1, read on the forward strand.
AAATGCGGTTGCTGCGGCTGTGCAGGCGCTGAATGACGCGCTGGATCCGCCGAAAACACCGGAGGATATCCGGCTGCTGCGGAAAGAATAGTCAATATCATATAAGAACCGGCTCACTGCATGCTGCAGTGAGCCGATTCTTATGTTTTCATATTAAATTAAAACAAGAGCTGCACCTTCCGGAGAGTCACACGAGCTTTATCTCGCGGCAGGTACCGTAGCCGAAGGCCTTCTCCATCTCGGTCTTATAGGTCTGGAAATAATCGCTCGGCATGAGCGCCTGTACGCATCCGGCAAAGCCGCCGCCGTGTACGCGCCAGGCGCCGCGGCCCTCGAGCAGCCTGCGGCTGCGGTCGAGCCCCTGGGCAAGCTTGGTATCGCCGGTGGCACTTGTGATTATGTTGTTCAGCAGCTCCTCCGAGGAGCGGCCGGACTCATTCATCAGGCGCATGTATGCTTCTCCGTCGCCGCGCTTGAGCGCGTCGCGCATGAGAGGGACACGGTCATTCTCGTTAAAGAAGTGCATCGCACGGCGCACGGGACGGTTTGCCGGGTCCCAGCCCTTGCTGCGGAACTCCTCTGGATCCACATCGCCGAGAACTCCCTTATCGAACAGATTCGCGATGTATATCATATCAGCCGGAATACGGGCATAGGAGGTGTCGAGTCCGGCATGACTGCCGCCTGTATCCGTCAGACACAGGGTGAGCCCCATACGGCCGAAGTCGGCATGGATAGGCTCGATCTCGTTCGTGTGGAAGTCGACGTACACCGTATGCCCAAGCGAGCAGGTCAGTTGATCCATCAGCCCGCAGGGTTTGCCGAAGTACTTGTTTTCAGACTGCTGTGCTGCGCGGGCGATGACAACGGGGTCAACACTGCCGTCATTGAAAAGCACGCTCAGTATCTTGCCGATGAGCACCGTGTACGCTGCAGACGAGCTGAGGCCGGAGCCCGCGGGCAGTGTGGTCGTTATACGGGCATCAAAGCCGCCGACATTCAGCCCGAGTTCCTTGAACGCTGCGACCATGCCGCGCACAAGAGCTTTTGGGGTGCCGAACTCACGCGTGCGGACTGCCATGTGGCTGAGCCGGACTTCAAATTTACTGTAGCCCTCTGATTGGATGCGTATGATATTCTCACCGTTTGCGGAAAATTCTGCGTACAGGCCGAGGTCAACAGCTGAGGCAAGGATCCTGCCCTGCTGATGATCGGTGTGATTTCCGGCAAGCTCGGTGCGGCCGGGAACGAATAATTTATGTTCCATTTATAACACCTTCCACAAAAAGAAGCCAATGTCCTACATATAGCAGGATATACTAAATTCACGGCAAAGTCAACTGTTATCAGCGTTTTTTCTGCGAAAAATATAACAGATTACACAAAATGGCTCCATGACATGCCAAGAAAACAGATGCACTTCCAAGACGGGCGGAATAATGCTATAATATACAAAAAACCGCCGTAGGAGAGTAAGAGATGGACGGTATAACGGTAAAACACGGGGAGATATCCCTGAGGCACGAGTATATATCGCTTGAGAGGGGAGATGCAGGCTCCTATGGCGGCGGGCAGCAGTGGAGTGCGGACAGAACGATGAACCGCTGCGGCTGCGGCGTTATCGCGGGGCTTGACCTGCTGCTGTACATGCGCCGCAATCTGCCGGACTGCGGCGATATTCCGTTTACGGCCGGCGAAAACGGGCAGCGGATACCCGACGCATTGTATTTTTCGTATGCCGACAGACTGCGCGCATGGCTGCCGCTGATACCCGGGCACGGTATCAACGGCCTGATGCTGACCGCCGGGCTGAATCTCTTCTTCCTGCGCAGCCGGGTACCGTACTCAATACGCTGGGGCGTGCTCACCGGCAGCCTTTTCGATTCGATAGCGCATATGCTTGAGGACGACCTGCCGGTCATTCTTGCCGTGGGGCCGAATTTTCCGCGGTTCTGGCATGATGATAAATTGACCTTCTATACTAAGCAGGCGTCCGGCGAGTATCGGCCGTGCGGCGCGGCCAAGGCGCACTATGTTATCGTGACAGGGATGGACGATGATTGGCTCCGCATCTCGTCATGGGGAAGGAAATATTATATAAATCGCCGCGAATATGCGGCTTACGGCAGGGAGCACAGCCTGCCGATACTCAACAGCATAGCGGTAATAAAGAAAAAGTGAGCAGGCTCATAGCCTGCTCACTTTTTTATCGACAAAAGCTGCTGTCAAATGCGTATGACGGCGGCAAAACCGTGGACAAAGCTGTTGAAGCTGTGGCAAATTGCAGTCGGCTGCCGTGACAGATCATGCCATGCAATGCGTACAGCTGCCGCCCGCAGTGTCCCTGAAATCTTGATCAAAAATGGGAGAAATTAACCGTAAAAAATCGCAAAAAAAGAAGGAATTGGATGATATCCAGTTGACAAATTATTTCAAATGTTTATAATAAAACATGGAAGAGTTATAAGTGCGCGGCATTATTGCCGGGGGCTGTGTTTTTATAGGCAAAAATAAGGTGACAGAGGCCAAAATTTGACCTAAGAGGTTGACGTACATGAACGGACGCGCTAAACTCATACATACATACATACATACATACATACATACATACATACATACATACAGGCAGCTGATTCTGCTGCCTGCGCTTTCCGGCACCATAAAACTGCATATTTAACATCAGAAGGACTCACAACAGGCTCACTATAGCTTGCTGTGAGTCCTTTTGATGCATTTATAAAATTTTGCGGGGAGAAAAGATAATGAAGATAAAATCGATTGTAAGGGATGGCAGAAACGTTGTTACGCTGAAGATGGATAATGACTGCCCGACCAATATGCGCGAGTATAATCTGCTGATGGGGAAGGGCGTGAGCGGACTCATGCGCATTACCTATTCCAAGCGCAAGCAGTTCGAATATGCCGGCCCGCTCAGCATCCCTGTGGCCGACAGATTCGCAATGCCCATATCATTGAACGAGTTTCTGTTCGTTGCGGCGCAGGTAGCGGATATCTCCGAGCGTATGCAGAAGAACGGATTTTCGGTGTGCAATCTTGTCCTCAACCCGAGCTATGTATATATAAGCGGCGCTACGAAGCAGATACAGTTTCTGTACATCCCCGTTATGAGCAACGGAGGCTTTGTGGATATGAGACAGTTCCTCGGCGCGCTGCTGGCGCTTGCGAGGTTCGAGTCAAGAGAAGCATCCCAGAAGGCAACGGAGTTTGGCCGATTCCTGGCCGAGCTTCAGAGCTTTGACTCGGCGAAGGTGCTTGAATACATCAAGAGTGTCGATCCCGAGATCGCAGGGCAGCTCAAGAAGACAAATTTCGGGTCCAGCGGCTTCCTTACGGATGATCGCCGGGAGCAATATAATCATTACAATACGCCGAATACAAATACCGCCAGCACAAGCTCCTATGCACCCAAGCCGCAGCCTGTACAGCAGAGCTCGGCGCAGACGGTGTTCACCCCGCAGAGCTTTGGCGGCAGCCAGTGGCAGAGCCCGGCCAGTACCGCGCCGTCAAGGGAGTATTCCGGCGGCCGGCAGGAGGAGTATGAGGCGACAGGTCTGCTCAGAGAGGGCTATGATGCGACGGGACTTCTCCGGGAAGAGTATGACGCGACGGGACTTCTGAAGGAAGAACCGGCGCCGATGAACGGAGGCTTTGAGCAGTCGGCCTTTGGCGGCGGCATGGGCGGAAGCACGCCTGCAGATGAATATGAGACGACCTTCCTGGACGAGTCGGCGACATATTCCCGCAACGGACGTGGACAGACGCGGACGTATCCCAAGCTCAAGCGGCAGCTCACCGGTGAGACGGTCGATATAAACAAGCCGGTATTCCGCATCGGCAAAGAGCGCAGCTATGTGGACTATTTCATTGCCGATAACAACGCCATAAGCCGCAGTCATGCCGACATCATAACACGCGGGAATAAGTATTATATAGTAGATAAAAACTCTAAGAACCGTACCTTCGTGAACGAGGAGCCGATACCCGTCGGCGTTGAAATAGAAATAAACGAAAAGACAAGGCTGAGACTTGCAAATGAAGAGTTCTCGTTCATTGCGGGATAAGGAGAGTGAGCAAATGCGTTTTACTGCAACAGCGGATACCGACGTAGGTATAGTAAAGGCGACAAACCAAGACAGCGTATTGATCAAGCATGCCGAGACCCCGGAAGGCGAGATACTTATGGCGATAATGTGCGACGGAATGGGCGGACTTTCAAAGGGAGAGCTTGCCAGTGCGCATGTTATCAGAGCATTCGACAGATGGTTTGAAAACGAGCTGCCGGAGCTGGCGTACACTGTGCCGCTTCAGAGCATAGCAAATAACTGGACGGAATTTCTGCATGTACTGAACCGGGAGATAATGGGCTATCTGACCGATCCGAATGAGAGCATGGGTACAACGTTTACCGGAATGTTGTTCATCGGAGATGAATATCTCATCATGCACGTCGGCGATTCGAGAGCGTATTACATCGGCTCCACGCTCGATATTCTGACAAAGGATCAGACCTTTGTTGCCCGCGAGGTCGAGCGGGGCAACATGACGCCGGAACAGGCGCGTATTGACCGCAGACGCAGCATACTTCTTCAGTGCGTCGGCGCATCACGCAACATGACGCCTGATATCATCATCGGAAAGACCCGCAGGGGCGCATATATGCTCTGCTCCGACGGGTTCCGCCACGAGATAAGCCCTGCGGAGATATACGGCTCGCTCAATCCGATAAATCTGCTGAATAAGGATGCGATGCACAATAATGTCCGCTACCTGATAGACCTGAACAAGAAGCGCCGGGAGAGAGATAACATTTCGGTTATCCTCATCAAAGCGGAATGAGGTGACGGATATGATAAGAATAGGCGATACCTTTAACGGCCGCTATGAAATACTCAAGGAGATAGGTCACGGCGGCATGTCCACGGTGTTCCTCGCCATGGACAACAGGATGAACAAGCAGTGGGCCATCAAGGAGATCAGACGCTCCGGCCGCGATGCCAACGACGAGATGTACAGCCACAGCCTTCAGGCAGAGGCGAATATGATGAAGGCTCTGGATCACGGCGCGCTACCGCACATTCAGGATATCATCGACCAGGGCGAGACGTTCTGCGTCGTCATGGACTACATAGAGGGCGACTCGCTGGACAGAGTCATCAACGAGTACGGCGCCCAGCCGGAAGAAAAGGTGCTGGAATGGGCCATGCAGATATGTGACGTTCTGTCATATCTGCATTCCCAGCATCCCCCGATAATCTACCGCGATATGAAGCCCGGCAACGTTATGCTCAAGCCGGACGGCAATATAAAAATAATAGACTTCGGTATTGCCCGCGAATACAAGCAGAACATGGCGGACACCACCGTCCTCGGCACCCGCGGATACGCGCCGCCCGAGCAGTATAACGGCCGCACCGATCCGCGCTCCGATATCTACGCGCTGGGCATGACGATGCACCATCTGCTCACGGGTCTGGACCCCAGAGCTAAGGATTACGAATATCGTCCCGTGCGCCAGATAAGACCGGAGATATCCGACGGCGTCGAAGCAATAATTGAAAAGTGCGTGCAGCCGGCGGCAGAAAACCGCTATCAGACCTGCGCGGACCTTATGTATGATCTGCAGCATCCGGAGCTCGTCACTAAGGGGCACAAACGCAGGCAGCGCAGACGCCTTTGGTCATTCATAAGCTGCCTTATACTCACCGCGGTGTTTGCCGTCGCCGGTGTGATGTGCGGCAGGCAGGCCGAGAACATAAACAACAACGACTATGACCGACTGATAGCGAAAGATAATACTAAAAACATATACGAGGGCATTATAATATACCCGAGCCGCGTCGAAGGCTTCGAAAGGCTTGTCGAGATTTACAGCTCCCAGGAGAAGTTCAACTATGATGAGGGCTTGAAGCTCGATGGTGCGTACGATTTGAATGACGTACTGAACGACGGGAAAAACACTCCCGCTGAAGTCGCAGAGCTCAATTATAAGATCGGTGCGCTGTTCCTTGCGTCATATGACAGCGGCGAGACGAATAATTTCCGGGAACGCGTGAATAAGGCGTACAAGTACTTCGGATACAATGAGACTGACGAGCGGCTTAAAGACGTCCAATATGAGGACAAGACCAATAACGAATATTTGTACAACATATGCGTGTTCAATAAGGACTATATATTCGACAGCAGCACCAAGGAGGCGATCCGCTCAGACTATGAGGAGCTGATCGACGATATAGACAGGCTTGTGGAGAACTCGAAGGGTCTCCAGGACAGGACCGCGAACTATACGAAGCTCTCGATATTCGACTCCATGCTCAACCTGCTGCATGACCAGCGCAGCAAAATGAGCGAGCTGGGCGTTGATAAAAACAGCGTGTGGGAGCTTATGAACAAGATCAAGACGGAGACCGAGAGGACCGAAACGAGTAAAGAGTCCAACCAGAAGATCAGGGATGACATCACTGATAAGATCGATGAGTATATGGACGATATACTCAACGACTGGGATAAAGTGTAGTACTGACAGGAGGGAACAGAGATGTCGGCTGAAACATTTAACATATTGGCCTATGCAGCCTATGGACTGTCAGCGCTTACTTTTGTACTGGCGATAGTATTTTTCATCGCGTTCAAGATCCCCAACGTCATCGGCGATCTGTCGGGACGCACCGCGAAGAAGAACATCGCGAAAATACGCGCAGCGAATGAGCGCGGCGGGGATAAATCCTTCACTCCGAGCAAGGTCAACGCGGATCGGGGCAAGCTGACGAGCTCCATGCGCCTCGATAAGTCCGCGGCGGCCGGTACGGTCGACCTCCGGTCGCAGCAGAGCACCGCTCCGCTGGACAGGACCGGCTCCGGCCCGACGGATGTTTTGGATTCGCAGAACGGATTTATCAACAGCACTACGGCAGTATTGCAGGACTCGGCGGAAACCACCCCGCTGTACACATATTCGCCTGAGACCACACCCCTTAGCGAGACCCCGGAGACCACACCCCTCGGCTATGCACCGGAGACCGCCCCACTTGAGGCGCCGGAGACCGCACCTCTCGGAGATACCCCCGAGACCGCACCGCTTAGCGAGGCACCCGAGACCGCGCCTCTCGGCTACGCGCCGGAGACCGCGCCGCTGGTGCAGCCCAGCGTACCCGAGACCACAAAGCTGGACGAGACCACAAAGCTGGACGAGACCACGAAGCTGGACGAGCCTGCCGCGGCGGAGACCGATCTTCTCAACCCCGATGCTCCGGCGCTCACGCCGCTGCGCAGGAAGGGCTGGAAAATGCTTGACAGCGTTATGCTGATACACACCGAGGAGGTGATAGGTTGAATCCAGTCCGGAAGCTGCGAGACGGTTTCCAGAAAAGCGTTATCAGCTTCAGTCTGCTGGCGCTGTCCTTCGCACTGATGCCCGTGCCGTACCTGTTTGACGGCGTAATGCAGCGGATATGCTTTATATTCAACGGTCTGCTGTTCTGGGCGTCGCTGATATCCGGCACCGTGTCGTCGGTGAAGTCGTCGCGCATCGCGGCGGCGCTGTACCGGGACGAGCCGGAGGCGGCCAAGGTCCGTGCGCTTGCACCGGGGCTGTTCCGCTTCTTCACAAACCGCACAGCGTCGGTGTTTGACCTGCTGCTGTTGGCGGACATAGCGGCGGCGGTGGCCGCGGCAATTCTGAAGCCGAAAAGCACCGCAGCAGTATTCATCATTATTTCTATCGCGGTTTTTTCGCTGAGCATGCACTGCCTGTTCAACGGGAAAATATATAGGCTGACAAAAATCAGAACATACAAGGAGAGGAAAACAAAATGAGCAAAACAAGCAAAGAACTTGTCAAGCGCTTACTCGCCGTTGCGTTGACTCTGGTCATGGTGATAGGCTTCATGCCTGTCGCCGCCATCCCTGTCTACGCCACCGAGGTCGGCGCTGAGGAGACGACGGAGCCGTCAGCGGAGCCGTCGCAGACACCGGAACCGTCAACGGAGCCGAGTGAAGAGCCGACAGAGCCGACAACGACGCCGAGCGAGGAGCCGACGGAACCGACACCGACACCGACGCCGAATCTCAGCGCGACACTGAACATGGTCAGGGATTTCACGTATGATGGCAAAGAACATCAGCTTGTCAAGGCCCTGAACGTTAAAGACAAAGTAGATTATACGGTCGAGTTTAAGGTTAGCTATTCGGATAACCTCGGGTCTAAAGCAGTTGAAAGTACTTACACTACCATTAAAGATATAGTTGCAACAGAAGCGGGTGTCTACGAAGTTTCCGCGACTATAGTAGCCGAGGGATATACAGACACAGTTGTGAGCGGTAAAGTTACCATTAAGCAGGCAGACAGCTTGAAATTCAAAATCAAGGACGGTAACAAAGATGCTGATTCTGAATATGCCTTGGAACTCAAAGGAGATTTGGAAAAAACTCTTACACTGGAGCCTGGTTTCCCCGAGAATGAGCTGAAAATAGAGTTGCTTTATACCGAGAATGAGGATCAGTCGGTTAGCGTTGACGTAGCGAAAGACCTCATAGTCAAAACAGATGAGGATAAAGACGGGAAGATCGATACCCTGAAGCTTACTTTTAAAAAGAACGGCGGCTATACACTCAAGGTAACATCTGGAGATAATAATCATAGCAGCGAAGAGAAGCAGGTAGTATTTAGCATCACAACGAAAACGGACAGTGGTAACAGTATTAATATACCTGAAGAAATTGCTGTGGTTCTCAATGAAAAAGGCAAAATACAAATAAAAGGAAATCTCCTGAACTACAATTATGGTAAGATATCTGTTCCTGTTACAGACTCTGATAAAGCTAACGGTATAAAAAAGATTTCTGGTGAGGGTTATGTAGGGATAAATGGGACATTTACCATCACGGTAGAGTACGATATCGAGAAAATAGCTGAAAAACTTAATAGCCTTGACCAAGACGGCGAATATGAAATTAAGCTGACTGTAAAAAAGGAAAAGGGATTATACTCTGGCGCAGATTCTAAAAACATAACTTTAAAATTCAAATATGCTGATTTTGACGGGGTTAACTACACTGTAGAGAACACAACCAGCGGGAATAATGGTTGGTACGTCAAGAACAGCGATGGCAGCAGCCTTACAGTGAAGTTGGTGGAGGATAGCGCTTACAAGGTTTCCGCTGCAGTTGCAGGAGCCTATAATCAGGACTGCACACCTATCGCCGGTAATCCGGTTTACGTCTATGTTAAGGACAGCAATGGTGACATTTCAAGAGTTCAGATCAATGATGCCGACGAAAAGGGAATAAAAGCAGACTATGAGGCACCAAAGGTTGAGGTCACAGCGACAGAACCGGATGTATATCTTGAACATTTCCTCCGCAACATATTCTTTGGTGCCCTGAGTAAGGATAAAGACTTTGATGTTGAGCTGGTAGCGAGCGATAAAATTTCTGGTGTTGATATGGACAGCGTCCATGTGTACATTTCTTCCATCAATGTAGACAACTATGTTAAGTACAAAAATCTAGAGCAGCAGTATAGTGAAGAACTTGCAGCTCTCGGCAGTGAGCCCGCAAGAGATGACTATGATTCTGAAGAAGAGTTCAATAAGGCACACGGAGAGTGGAAAACGAATGAAAGCAGGATCAAAACAGCTATCAGCAATAATGAAACTGCCCTGAAGAATCTCTGCGAAGAAACAGAAATACCTAAAACTGATCTTACAATAGAAAATAACGAAGAAATCGGTTCAATCAAATTCAGTCTCAATATAAGTAAGAGCCTTGTTTGCAGAATCAGATATGAAATGACTGATATAGCAGGCAATAAGGTAGAAGGAATCATTACTAACTACAATGAGCTTGACGAGAAGACTGAAAATTACCTTGTAATCGATAAGACCCCGCCCCAGCTTACAGTTACCATCAATGATACGGAAGTCAATAAGAGTTCTGATGAAGCAACATACTATAACGGAAATGTAATAAGCATAGTAGCAGAGGTTGACGAAGATAACTATATGCTTATCAGCGATGGTCATGGTAGCTTGCTTACTATAGGTGTTGAGCCGAAAGACGAAGGTGAAGGAAAGACAATAACAGATAGCGAAAGGAAAAAGAATATAAACTACACCATTAGTAAAGATGGCGATTATACGGTTACTATTAGCTGTGTAGACCCGTCTGGCAATGGTGAGCCGATAGTAAGACATATCGTCGTAGACACGACAAAGCCAGTGCTTTCTGCCACCCTTAAGGACTATAACGGCTATGATGGCGACGTTAAAGATAGCAAGTACTACTTCAACGGAGCCGCAGAAGCCGGCGATGAGGCAGATACTGAGAATGCGACGAGTCGCTTGCCCAGATTTGCTATATCACTTATTGATAAAAACCCGAACCTTGACAATGGTGTCGATGCAGTAATAGGCGAAGAGAGCGACAATATCACCGTTGCGGGCGTTGAGAATAAAGCTGGAACGTATGAAGGGACATATACAATAGACAAAGACGACGGCGAGTACAAGTTCCACCTGACCCACACCGACCTTGCAAAAAATGATGGCAAGTCGGATGAGTACGGCACGTATATAATCGACCGTGTTGCACCTGTGCTCAATGTCACTTTCAACAATGCCGCTAATACGATAGGAGACACCCACTACTACAACGGCAACATCGAGGCAAACTTCAGAGTGACTGAAAAGTACTTCGACACAGCTTTGATGAAGCTGGATGTCGGTGACGGCTCTGGGCAAGAGGATATGAATTTCGCTGCCGACAAGAATTACGACTACACTTACACCAAGGGGCTGACCAAAGAAGGTAATTACAAGCTGACAGTCACTGGCGAGGACAAGGCCGGAAACAAGATGGACGAATACACATCCGACGCCCTCGTCATCGACAAAACGATAACCGCTCCGACCATCAGCGGCGTTGAGCCGGGTCATGCATACAAGGACAAGGACATCAGCGTCAGTGTCAAAGGTGATGATACGAACTTCGACCAGATGACCGTCGTCATCACCAAGACCTACATGGCGAACGAAAACGGCAAGACCGTGCAGAGGACCGCAGAGGTCTACAACGAGACCTTCTACACCGGCAACACCTACAGCTACAGGGTCCCCGACGGCAGAGACGCTGACGGTATCTACGTCGTGACCGCCACCATCCGCGACAAGGCCACCAACACCGCAACCAGCACCCCCGTCACCTTCACGGTCAACCGCTACGGCTCCGTCTATGAGTATGTCAGCGGCATAACCGAGGTGAACGGCAAGTACGTCCAGAAGGTCGGCGAAGAGCTCGTCATCTGGGAGTACAGCGCGACCGAGCTTGAGGGCAATAACGAGAGCCTGATAAAGAACGTCGGTATTTACGCTGACGGTTCCAAGATCGACGCCTCCGACATCAAGGTCGAACTGGAGCACCAGAACGGCGGCTGGTATAAGTACATATACACGATACCTACTGTCAACTTCGATACCGACGCTCACTACAAGGTCGAGATCAGCTCCGAGTCTATAAACGGCGTCCGCTCCAGCAACACCAAGATCCAGAATCTCGTGGCCATCGACTTCTTCAAGGACGGCACCGCGCCCGTGCTCGAGAATGTCACCGGCATGGAGAAGAGCATCTACAACGAGGCGGAGCATGAGATAAAGTTCAATATCTACGATTCCATCGGCCTTGCATCCGTCAAGGTGCTGGTCAACAATGAAGAGGTCTTTTCTAAGGAAGACTTTGAAGATGCGATGAACTATGAAGGCAGCGTGACTCTTGACGAGAGCGACAGCAAGCAGCATGTCCGGTTCATCATCACCGACCTGGCCGGCAACGTGACAGACACCGATGCGGACGGCTTTGATCCGGATTACGCATTCGAGAGAGACCTCGTCATCAGCACGAACTTCTGGGTGCGTCTGCGCGCCAACACCCCGCTGCTCATCGGCTGCATCGCGGGCGTTGTCGTGATCCTCGCGCTGGGTGTTATCCTCATCATCAGGAAGAAGGACAAGAAGGAAGAGGAAAAGACCGCAGCCGCAAAATAATCTGATACAGCTGATTTTCACATCGGCATCAGAACACAAACCTCACCGGCGGGAGCTTCGGCTCCCGTTCGGTGAGGGGCTTCGGCAGAATCGGCCGCACACGGCGCTGTGCGGCGGCTTGTGCAGAAACACATAACTACAGGGGACTATATTTATGAATACGACCGGCCTCAGAAGCGATATCAAAGAAATGATGTGCGGCGCGAATTTTGCCTTTGTCCTGTCGGACAGCGGCGCGTTCTCGCCCACGGAATATAAGGTCATGCAGTCGCAGTCGGCGGATAATTTCGTCAAGTGCATGAAAATGCTGTACAACGGGAATCCGCAGCTCTATTACATCACCGAAAACCGCTATACGCTGGAATACCTTCTGCCGTCGCTCAACGGCAGCGTGTTCCTGCATATCATAACGAATGTGCTGAAAAATGTGCTCTCGGTGAGAAATAACGGCTTCCTGTCGTGCTGCAATATCGATCTCCGCGCCGACAAGATATATATCGACAGTGCTACGAATAAGGTGTATCTCGTTTACGTACCGCTGAATACCAGACTTTATAAAGAGGAAGCGGAGTTTGAAAACGAGCTTCGCGGATTCATCCGCCGCCTCATCCGGGATAACCGCAATGTGGCGTCATCCAAGAGCATCCAGTTTGCCGAGGATGTAATGAATCCGGGGCTGTCTCTCGGGATGCTGTATAAAAAGCTCGGCGGCGCGATGCCTGTCAGTGAGCCGAAGCCGGCAGCGGAAGCGCCGAGCACGGCGCACAGCCAGCCGTCGGAGGGTCTGCGCCTGGTGTGCACCGGCGCCGGAAACCATGTGATACTTGTAGACAAGGATAATTTCGTGATCGGCCGCGATGCGATGAAAGCTGACGGGATCATCGACTTTGACAAATATGTAGGCCGTGCGCATTGCCGCATAAACCGCATCGGGGGACAGTATTTCGTCACGGATCTCAACAGCACAAATCATACATACCTGGACAAACAGCTTCTGTCATCCAGTAAGGCGTACCTCTTGAAAAATGGCAGCATACTCAGACTCGCAAAGTCCGAGTTCCGGGTGGAGATAGGCCGGTAAGGAGGGCATACTGTGAAAAAGCCGCGGATAATTATTGCCGATACTGACCACGAATACACTCTGACGCTCCAGTTCAAGTTCGCGCAGGAGTATTTTGAGGTCATCGAGATAGAGATCATAACCGACAGAGAGTATTTCAACACGCTGTTTTCCACTCCGCAGAGCGCGGATGTCCTGATCGTCTCCGACGATCTGTACGACGGCTCCATCAAGCGCCACAACATCAGCAATATATTTGTGATGATGGAGTATGACACGACCGGCGCGACGGAGGATCTGAACATCCACAGGATGTATAAATATACCAGCGTCAATGATATTTTCAATAAAATCGTCGGAGAGAGCAGACTGTACGTTTCGCCGATAACGAAGAAGGACCCGCAGATAATAGTGGTCTATTCCGCCAGCGGAGGCGTCGGAAAAACGACGATAGCACTTGGCATATCGGCCTGCCTGCAGAAGAACTACAAGAGAGTCTTGTATATAAATGCAGCCCGCATGCAGACCTTCCAGCACTATATGAAGGATTCGTCACCGATATCGTCGACCGAGATATACGCGAGGCTCAATAAGCTCGGTGACAGTACATACGATGAGATCAAAAATGTGATCCGCAGCGAGGGCTTTGACTATCTTCCGCCGTTCAAGGCTGCGCTGATGTCACTTGGGCTGAGCTATTCGGTGTATGAAAAGATAGCGACGTCGGCACGCAAGTCTAACCGCTATGACTATATTATTGTCGACTGTGATACGGCGTTTGACGAGGAAAAAGCGTCGCTTCTCAGCACTGCCGATCAGGTGCTTATCGTCCTGAACCAGACTGAGGCGTCTGTTTATGCGACGAACGTACTTGTGAACAATATAAACGGCATAAACGGCGACAAATATCTGTTTCTCTGCAATAATTTTGACGATATGCGCCGCAATGCGATGATGCTTGACGAGAGCTCTCTGCGATTCAGCGTCAACGAATATATAGATCACTTTGCAGACTGCGATTCTATGAAGTGCGAGGAGATATCTGCTGAAAACGGCATACAGAAGGCCGCATTCCTTGTAGTGTAAGGCACATAACGGAGGTCAGGTATGAATAGAGACGTTGCAATGATAATCTTTCAGATCCCCAAACGCAATTTTTCCATAGATCTCGAGGTCCCGCTGGATATAACGGCGAATGAGCTTGTGAATGCATTGAATTCCGCATTCGATTTGAAGATCGACACATCAGATATAAAAAACTGCTACCTTAAGGCGGTCGACCCCATAGCGCTGCTGCGAGGCAACAAGACCCTTGCGGAGTTTGGCGTAAGAAACAACACGGTAATAGGTTATACGGAATAAGGATGGGACTATGGAGTATAGATACAAAATAATCATATCGAGTAGAAACCTATATAAGGAAATAGAGCTTGCGCCGGATACGAAGCAGGTCAAGGTCGGCACCGGTGTCGACTGCGATGTGCGTCTTAGAAAGAGCCTGTTCTTCGGAGATATAGAGCTGCTGTTTGTAAAAAATGAGAATGCATGGTCGGTCATTTGCGCGGACAACCTCTATCTGACACGCGGCGATATCCGCAAGCTCATGACAAAGCAGCTCAACCACGGCGACATTCTCGAGGTGCGCTACAACGATTCGGGAAACAGCGTATTTTTCATTGAGTTTATCATTGATTTCGATAACGGAAGCGTCACATATGAGCGCATGGCGGATGTTTCTTCTATGAGTCAGGTGTCGATAGGCTGTGCACCGAACTGCAACATCTCCATAAACAGCGAATATACCAGAAACGATGCGATAAATCTTGTGCGTCAGGGCAGCAAGACCGTGCTGCAGATAATCCATGCGTCTTATGGCGTGTACCATAACGGCCGCAAGGCGGAGAACCTCGAGGTCATAAAAGACGGCGACTTCTTCACGCTGGCAGACTTCTTCTTCTGCTATAACAACGGCCGTCTGTGGATGCAGATACGCAGCGATATGCGCATAAACGGGCTGCAGTACAGCGATAGGCCTGCCCGCAACGGATATCCGCGCTTCAATCGTACTACGAGAGTAAAGAATGTAGTTAACGATGAAAAAATAGAGATACTCGACCCGCCGCAGCAGCCGGAGAAGCCGAAAAACAACATTCTTATGCGGCTGCTTCCCTCGTTGGGCATGCTCGTCGCGGCCGGTATCATGGCTGCCATGGGCGGCACGACAATGATAATTTTCTCCGGCATATCCGGCGGTATGGCTATTTTCACGAGCATACTGGGTATGCGTGAGGGCAAAAAGGAGTACGAGCAGAAGGCCAAGGAGCGTCTTGAAAAGTATAACGCATATATCTCCAATAAACGCGCAGAAATAGAAGGAGCGCGTCAAGAGGAACTGCGTGTGCTCGAGGATATATATGTTTCACAGGACGCTGAAAAGAAGCGCTTTGAAGCATTTTCATCCCAGCTGTTTGATCGCCGCAGTACCGATGATGATTTCCTGACCGTGCGGCTTGGAAGCGGAGCCGTGGAAGCCAAGCGCGTGATCGACTACAAGAAGAAAGAACGCCTTGAAATAGAGGATGATCTTCAGCTGTACCCGGAGCGTATATGCGACGAGTATAAGTACATAAATAATGCGCCGGTCGTCTGTGACCTTAAAAATGCCGGCGCGATAGGCGTCGTTGGCAGCGAGGAGAACAGATTCTCCATGCTCAAAAATCTAGTTATAGATATTGCGGCGAGGCAGTACTATTCCGACGTAAAGTTTGTATTTGCAGCTTCGACGGAGCATCGCAGCCGGATCCATTGGCTGAGAATGCTGCCGCATGTGTATTCCGACAGTACGCATAGCCGCCTGCTCGTGTATGACGACGAGAGTAAGAATGTCGTTTTCGAGTATATCTATAAGGTCCTCACAGCCAGAGAGCAGACCAAGCACTGGAATGAACATATCATCGTGTTCTTCTATGACGAGTGTGGATTCCAGAAGCACCCGATATCGAAATTCGTTGATAAGGCCAAAGAGCTTGGCGTGACATTCATATTCTTCGGGGAGAAGGAAGCCTATATACCCATGGGCTGCTCCTACTTTATAAAACTGAAGGATCGCTTCAACGCCACGCTTATTGACACTCAGGACAAGGGCGCGGCGGTGGAATTTACGTATCCAAGCATCAGCGATGACAATGCCCGCAGCATAGTCAAGCTGCTTGCCCCGGTCTATACCGAGGAGATATCCCTTGAAAGCACGCTGACAAAGAATATTTCCATGTTCCAGCTCCTGAATATCCTGGCAGTCGATGATATAGACCTCGACCGGAACTGGAAATCGTCGCAGATCAGCAAGTCTATGGCCGCGCCGATCGGCGTGTCAAAGACCGGGATCGTCAGCCTCGACCTGCATGATAAGGCTCACGGCCCGCACGGACTCGTGGCCGGTACTACAGGCTCCGGTAAGTCTGAGATACTGCAGACCTACATCCTCTCCATGGCCATCCTGTACCATCCGTATGAAGTCGGCTTTGTCATAATCGACTTCAAGGGCGGCGGCATGGTAAACCAGTTCAAGACGCTGCCGCATCTGGTCGGCGCAATAACCAATATAGACGGCAAGGAAATAGACCGCTCGCTCCGTTCGATAAAGGCGGAACTTCAGCGGCGTCAGAGATATTTTGCCGATGCGGATGTCAACCATATTGACAAATATATAAAGAAATTCAAGGCGGGCGAGGTAAAAGAGCCGCTGCCGCACCTGATAATTATCGTTGATGAATTTGCGGAACTCAAGGCCGAGCAGCCGGAATTTATGAAGGAACTGATCTCCGCGGCACGTATCGGCCGAAGCCTCGGCGTACATCTGATACTGGCGACCCAGAAACCGTCAGGACAGGTAAACGAGCAGATATGGAGTAACTCCAGATTCAAGCTCTGCCTTAAGGTCCAGAGTCAGGAAGACAGTAACGAGGTAATAAAGTCACCGCTTGCGGCGGAAATAAAGGAGCCGGGCCGCGCATATCTCCAGGTCGGCAACAACGAAATATTTGAGCTGTTCCAGTCGGCATACAGCGGCGCATCGGAGCGTGCGGAGGAAGGAAACGTAAAGGAGTTTACGATATACAGCATAAGTGACTCCGGCCGCCGTACACCGGTCTATGTTCAGAAAAAGAGCAAGTCTGATGCAGCCAACGCCACGCAGCTGGACGCGATAGTCAGATATGTGCATAACTACTGTGATGGCCACGGAGTCAGAAAGCTGCCGGATATCTGCCTGCCGTCGCTGGCGCATGTTATAGACTTCCCGACGGAGCTTGTGCGCAGCAAGCAGCCCGGACGCATGGAGATCCCGATCGGTATATATGACGATCCGGATAATCAGTATCAGGGCGTTTACCGAGTGGATATTGCCTCCTCAAATGTCATACTTGTCGGCTCGTCGCAGAGCGGAAAGACCAACATACTGCAGAGTATGATACGTTACCTGAGCACCTGCTATACGCCGGAGGAAGTTTCGATATACATCATCGACTTTGCCTCCATGGTCCTGAAGAATTTCGAGAAGCTCAACCATGTAGGCGGCGTTGTCTGCTCGTCCGACGATGAGAAGCTGAAAAATCTGTTCAAGCTGCTCAATACCGAGATAGAGCAGCGCAAGGCGAAGCTGGTCTCCGTCGGTGTCAGCTCCTTTGCGGCATATAAAGAGGCCGGCGGAACCGACCTGCCGCAGCTCGTGCTGATGATAGACAACCTCACAGCGCTCAAAGAGCTGTACTTTAAGGATGATGACGAGCTGCTGAATCTCTGCCGCGAGGGTATCTCTGTGGGACTGACTATAGTGGTCGCAAACTCGCAGACGCAGGGCATCGGATACAGATACCTCTCTAATTTTTCCAAGCGCATTGCGCTGTTCTGCAACGACTCCAGCGAGTACAGCGCACTGTTTGACAACTGCCGTGAGCGTGTGGACAACATACCGGGCAGATGCATAGTCGTAGCGGAAAAACGCAAGCTCGAGTGCCAGACCTTCATTGCCTTCCCGGGCGAAAAGGAGATCGAGCGCGTCAACGGCATGCGCGGCTACGTCGCAGATACAAATGCGAAATACAGAGGAATGTATGCCCGCAAGATCCCAGTCATTCCCGCCTCCCTTACCGACAGCTACGTGGTGGAAGAACTTGCGTCGGATATGTGCAAGCCCTTCAGTCTCGTTGCCGGCTTGAATTATGCATCCGTCAGCTCCTATGTTATGGATCTCTCAGCTCTCGGAGTGCTTGGAATCGCCGGAAGAGACGGTGCCGGAAGGCATAACTGGGTCAAATATGCGGTCAGCGTGATAGAGCACAGCAATCCCGGACGGCTGAGATTGTACGTTGCCGACGGAATAAGCAAGAGGCTTGTCTGCTTCAAGGACGAGGAGCACACCGTGTCGTACAGTATAATCGCGGACGAAGCCATTGCCCAGGTCAAGGCGCTGGAAGGCGAACTCAAGCAGCGCTATGATGCACTTGTCGAGGGGAACGAGGCCGCGGTCGCCGAGGCTCCGCTGCTGCTGTTCGTGATCGATAATATGGACGCCGCGATAGCGATCAGCAATGACCGCGATGCACTGGCCGCCTATAAAAACGTCATCGGCAAGTATAAGAACCTCGGAGTTGCCGTCATAATATCCGCGCTTGAGAATGCCAACATTCCTTATGGTGCGCCGGAGGTCATAAAAGGACTTAAGGAGCAGAAGAACCTGCTGTTCTTTGATGATATGGTCAATCTCAAGATATACGATCTCCCGCTTTCGCTGACAAAGCTCTACAAGAAGCAGATAGAGCTTGGCGATGCGTATTACATAAAGGAGAACGATTGCTGCAAGCTGAAAACTCCTCTGTTTACGGGGAGAACGCAGGCGGCGAGCATTACCGGCGTATAACCATTTGTTGTATATTTCCGGGGATACCCCGGTTATATAAAAATATTTTTGGAGGAAAAAGAAATGTCAATTAGAGTATCTCCCGAACTTCTCGATGAGAGAGCACAGCAGTTCCGCACTGAGGCTGAGAATTTCAATGAAGTCGTCGGCAGAATGGAGACCCTCAAGAACACCCTCGAGTGGCAGGGCAATGCTGCGAGCAAGTTTGATCAGGTTTTTGTCGAGCTCAAGCCCGGTTTCCAGAAGGTCAACGAAGTCATCAACGAGCTTGCTACCGCACTCAACACTGCTGCAAACAACTACAGAAACGCAGACAACGCATAACCTCTTACATGCACATAGGGCATACCCAGCGGTATGCCCTATGTAACAAATAATGGAGGAGGAAAAAATGAACGAATCAGAACTTTATTCACAGATCAACATGTACAAGGCAAAGATCTCAGAGCTCGAGCAGGCGATACGGAACAAGAACAGAGAGATGGAGGAGCTCGAAGAGCTTTCCGCCAAGCTCCGCTCGATCGTCGAAAGAATGAATAATTCAAATGAGCATGCAAGGCGCGTTCTGAAGGGTGCATCGCTGCTTGTAAATGCACCGCTGCCGATACTTCAGCCGTTATTGAACCTCAATCAGGGGGGCAAATTCAGCGGTGCCGTAAACGGTATATATGAAGCAATTTCAAAAGCAAACAGAAAAAACATAGACAAAGATAACGAAAAAGAAGCATTTGAGGAAAAGATCGCATATTATAACGAAAAGATACGGCAGTGCTATGCTCAGATAAATGCTATTGCTGCGGAGGGCGCGGAATGAATATTCTGGATACTATAATAGTCGATGAGAATATGCGGGAAGAGGCGGAAGTTCTGCAGTCCATGGCGTATGAGCTGGAGAGTGCGATCAACGAATTTTACAGCATTTTAAATAAGACATATTCAGTGGCAATTATGAGCGGCAGCACCAGCAGCTCAGTAGCGGCCTTTGCCGAAATCGTCCGGCAGTTCAATCACAAAATGGAGACACTTGGGAACGCAGCCAAGCTGAGCATAGACACGTTCATAGACGAAATTGACAAAGCAGACAAATATCTCTATTAAGTGGAGTTGATGCATAATGAGCATGATCCAATATGATACCTTTCAAATAGGGGACCGGATAAAAGAACTTGAAAAACTGCGGGATAAATTGTGTAAATGTGATGTATTCCCGACATCGACCGATATTAACCTTACGCAGAAGAAAGTGCAGGCTATATATGATGAGCTTTTAAATACGCGTGGGGCTCTCATCAATGTGATAGATAAGACAGTGACGGCTTATAAGATCATACGGCAGAATTACTTGAGTGCCGATGACAGCGGTATGGGCGGCAGGTAAAGGTTTTAATTTAAGAGGGGGTGTGTGAGCGCGGTGGAGAGAAAGTACACGGAGGAAGTATATAACGAGCTTGTGTCGATGATCCAGGATATTCAGGAGAACGACGTATGCTGGATAAAGGACAAACTTGAGGATGCCGTAAGATATTTCAAATCGTGGATCGGCGAGCTGAATATTGAGCATTATCTTGATAATGTAAGCGAATATCACCGTGAGGTTCTTGACCAGCATGATACGACGGTCGAAGAGCTGAACAAGATATTCGACGAGGTCGGATATCTGGACTTTACATACAGGGACAAGGTTGAGAATCTTTACGACGGCCTATGTGACTATAGGTGCGGCATAGAAGCCCTTTCCTCGGCGTTCGGCGCGGGAGGCTCGCTCATTTCACCGAGCCGGATGCAGATATGTGCAGGTCAGGTCAATGCGCTGCTCGCGTCAGGTTCAGAACGCATTGATGAGACCTTCGAGGAAGTGCTGAGAAAAAGGGAAGAGGAAGTTGTATGGGACGCGTTCAAGGAACTCATCGGGGATGTTTTGTCATATGCAGGCTCCATCTGTAAATTTATCGTCTGCGTAATGGAAGGAGACATTATCGGTGCGCTAGCCGCTTTGTGGAGCACTATTGATAAGCTGATAGCGACGACTGAGGATATGGGAGCTATCGCTGCGGTTATTTACGGCAATGTATACGGGGCCGACAATAAGCTGAACATACGGTATTATGCGCTTATCGAAGCGGAAAAGGCTAAAGATATAAACGGCATTGTTGACTTTGCAGAGACAAACAACTGGCCTGACAATTTTGTCGAGTGGCTGAAAGTGGCCGATTCGGTGGCTGGCATCCTTGACATATTTACTGATATAACGGGTACGGCACATGCATATTCGGAAATAATATCTCCGAGCGAAAAAGGGAAAGAACTTAGTAATATTGAGAAATTTAAAGAAGTACTGAAATATTTGTTTGTCGATGGCAACGGAATAAAAATACCGAAGGTAGATGCAAATAGGTTTAAAAAGTTATCGGCAAGATTCAAACTTATAAACATGCTATACAAGTATATAGAAGCTCTGTTCGATAAGGATAAAAATCTTCTTGATGTATTCTTCTCGAATAACAGGATATTGAAGCGGCAGAAGGATCTGTACGATCTCATATCTGAAATATACTATATAAATAGCGAAGAAGATAAAGACATATTTGATGTGATAGAGGATGTCATTAATGCCAATGCAGCCCCTCAGGTTCAGCATGTCCAGCCTGAGGAGAGAATGTACTATGATATAGAAAGCGGTACATGGACGCAGAGAAAGGTTTTGTTAGTGGAAAAAATGGCAGAAACGTTAGAATCTGTCCTAAGTGGGAGACAAGAAGTCGCCAGTTCAGGTTTGGGACACGGAGGCGGTGGAGCATCCTGGTAGATTGGGCACAAAAAATAGTAGAAATAAGAGCCAACATTATGGGTTCAGTACAAGCAGCCGCTTTGGGTTCGGTATAAGGGGTCGTGCGCTGAAGATGTGAGGGTGTCATATAATGAGTAATAACATGTTTAACGAAGAAAAAATCGAAGTCGGGAAAAAGCTGCTGGAGCGCAGCAAAGAAAATGCGGGGATCGCTATGGTCCTGTACATTGAAAGCATGAATCGGCGGAAATATGATATGGCGCGGCTTTTTGCGGAGAATATCATAGCACTCAAGCAGGATGACTTTGACCCGTATCATATATTTGCTATGACATACATGGAAGAGGGCGATTTTGATAAAGCGCTCGACTATCTCGACAAGCCGCAGCTGAAAAATGATTTTGCGGAAAATACGGATTACATAAACGACCGTCTGCTGTGCCTCATCAAGACGAAGAAATACGAGGAAGCAGAGAAATATGTTGCAGCCACTGCCGACAGCGACGCAAAAAATACGCACAGCTATCTCAAGTGCGCAGAAAAGCTGTACACCGCCCTTCGCAAGAACGGTGAGCTGCGGAGCGTTCTCGAGAAATTCGAGGAGCTGTACGGAGAAGCGGCTGAGAGACTGTCTCTTGCGATGCTCGATATGGCAGACGGCAAATTCGCGGAAGCGGCCGAGCGGCTGGCGATCCTGACAAAGGAAGACACGCAGCAGCGTGAATATTATACGGCGCTCAGCCTCAGGCCGATATGCCTTATGCGCATGGACAAGCCCGGCTGGAAGAATGAGATGCGCGAGGCGGCGGAGAAGCTCGATGCCGCCGCGGATGATCCGCTGAAGGGCGTTTTGTGCCGTCAGCTTTCCACCCCGCTGTGGGAGACCCTCGGCTGCGAGGAAAAGGCGGAAGAAAATCAGAAATTTATTTCCGAGATACAGAGATTTGCGGATGATCCGGATAAATACATGGACGGGCTAAAGGCGGAGGAAAAGAAGGACTGATCCGCGGCATATAAGAAAAGGAGCGTTATGGGAGTCGACTATTACAGCGGAAGAAGGCTGACTGATAACAGCCTTTACAATGCGTCACTTTATTTTGAAGACCAGCGCAGGGAACTGCAGATACAAAAAGCATCAATGCTCATTGGCCGTGAGCAGGATTGTGACATTCAGCTTCCGTTTGCTGAAGTCGGCCGCTGCCATGCGCGCATATTTTTCGATGGGGGCAGCTGGTTCATAGAGGATCTCGGTTCTGTGAACGGGACTACGGTGGATG
>CAKTNU010000002.1 GCA_934589325.1 uncultured Oscillospiraceae bacterium
GGGCGCACCTCCCACCCACAAAGCCCCGCAACGCGGGTCTTTTTCGCCGTTCGGGTAAGGTACACATTTTCAAGAAACTCAAAATTTTAGGTGAACGCAGAGCCGCGAAACGCCCTTGTTTCAAGGGGTTTGGCGGTTCTTTGCGTTTGCGGAGGAGATGATAGAAATAAGCACAGAAAACGTAAAACGCATAACAGTCTGGCTCAAGCCGGAGCTGTTATCCCGCATGGATGGATGGCTCGAAACTGCCAACTGTAAAAATAGAAGTGAGTTCATAAGCAAGGCTCTTAGATTTTACATGGGCTACCTTGCAACAGACGACGTCAGCTCATACGTCTGCGAGTCTGTCTCGCAAAACATTCGCGGGATGCTGACAGAGAACACGAACAGAGTCTCGAAGCTCATGTTCAAGTGGAGCGTGGAGCTGAACATGATGATGCATATAGTCGCAGCACACTTCAAGGATGATGTCTCTGACCTTCGTGCTCTGCGTGGGTACTCCGCGGATGAGGTCAAACGTACATACGGGAATATTTCTTTCGATACCGCGCTGGATATTCAGCGCGGCAACTCTGATGACTGATGGCTGGTGTATTTTTCTCTTCGCCGTATCTCAAAGGCGAAAAGCAGTCGGCAAAGCTTGCGAACCTCACGAAGTATATTTCAACACGCGAAGGTGTTGAGCTGCTCAATGATACCGACAGCAGCTTGCCCTCGACAAAACAGCAGCAGGATTTTATATCTCGGCTGCTCAAAACATTTCCGGATACTCGTGAGATGCCGGAGTATGAAGATTACAAAACAGAGCGCTCGCAGAAGAACGCAGCAGAGTTTATTTCTCAGGTGCAGGAGAACTACGGGTATCTATTGGACAAGCGTGAGAACTATGTTGACTACGTCGCAAATCGCCCCAGTGTGAAGAAGCTCGGTGAGCATGGCCTGTGGAATGCAGACGGCAAAGTACCTGTACTGCAAAACGCAATCGATGAAGTGGCTCACCATCCGGGCAATGTCTGGACACCGGTCATTGCGATACAGCGTTCAGACGCGGAACATCTCGGCTATGACTCCGCCGATAGCTGGCGTTCACTCATCTGCTCTGAGATAGACCAGATAGCTAAAGCGTATAAGATACTGCCATCACACTTGAAATGGTACGCTGCGTTCCACGAAAAGGAGCGCAGCGTACATGTGCATCTGGTCATCTTCTCGACCGATCCGAATGAAGGCTATCTCACCAAGCCTGCGATACTTGAGTTGAGGTCTGCACTCACGCGGCAGATATTCAAGGATGACTTGAAGAACATCTATGTTCAGCAGACTGCGTACAGAGACCAGCTTCAAGAGAATGCTCTGGCGGTCATGGAGTCGCTGATTCAGAAAATGCAGGATGGTGAGATGAGCAATCCGAAGTTTGAATTACTCATCACCGAGCTTGCTGATCGTCTGCAAAATTACTCCGGTAAAAAAGTGTACCGTTATCTGCCCCGGCCACAAAACGCATAGTCGACGCTATCGTTGATGAGCTTGCGAGCGACGAGCGTGTCGCAGAGGCGTATTCACTCTGGCAAGATATGCGCGATGAGGTATTCAGTTTTTACTCGAAAGCGAAACCCGCACGTGTGCCGCTCTCTCAGCAGAAAGAGTTTAAGCCCGTGCGCAATATGGTCATCCGTAAGGTCGTACAGGTGATGGAGCAATTGCAATCCGAAAAAGTCGAGTGCAACGATGAATGGTCACAGACTGTACCAGAACCGAAAGTAGTCGCAGAAAATTCAGCTCCGGCCTCGACTCGCAGCATTCCACCAACACCGGAGCACCGTGCCCCACCACCCGAATCCGTCTCTGCCTGTATGATTCGCATGCTGCACCACATGGGAAATATCTTTCGGGATAACGTCAGTGCTTCCGGTTACCGCGGCTTGCAGCTTGATAGGAAGCGGCGCAAAGAATTGCAGGAATGGAAGGTTGCGCTCGGCCACCGCGAGGGCGACCATGAGGATCATGCGAATTATCCCACACAGTCATATTAGGAGGAACTTATTTGAACAAAACAAAATATACAAATTACGACGACCTGCCGTTGATGTTGTCCGTACCGGATGTGGCATCCGTCCTCGGCATATCCCGTGCGGGTGCGTATGAACTTGTGCGCAGCGACGGCTTTCCGGCGCTGCGTATCGGGTCTCGCATCGTCGTTCCAAAAGAAAAATTTATAGATTGGATAAACATAAATACGGGTGCTTAAAATTTGCGCCGCAATAAACAATGAAAAAGCCCTAAAAGTTTCTATAGCTATTTCGGAGAACTTGTGGTATTTGTGTTTGCTGCGAAAGGGGATGAAAATATGGCAAAGAAAAGAGCCAACGGCGAGGGCAGTATCCGTAAGCGCAGCGACGGTCGCTGGGAAGGACGATACACCGCTGGGCGGAATCCTACGACCGGCAAGCCGATATACAAAAATGTTCTCGGCAAAACTCAGACCGAGGTAAAAGAAAAACTCAAAGTTGCGTTAGCGGAGTGCGAGAAAATCGACGTGTACAAATCCGCACAGTACACTGTCGGCGAATGGATGGACGTATGGTTTGAAAACTACGCGGCGATCAAAGTCCGACCATCGTCGCACCAGACGTACAAAGGATATATCGAGCACCATATCAAGCCGCATATCGGCAGCATACCGCTCAGCAAACTGACTACACTTGACCTGCAGAAGCTGTACAAAAAGCTGATGAAGTCAGGACGCGTCGAGCGTATCGAAGCGAAGAAGCAGCCAAAGAGGCTGAGCGCCAAAACTGTGCGCAATCTGAATCAAATCATCTCGTCGGCAATGGATATGGCAATCGAGCAGAAACTCATCGCCATAAATCCAACGAACAAGTGTGCTCTTCCGAAAATAGAGCACCGCGAGATGAACACTTTGACACAGGATCAGCTCACAGCATTCCTCGCGGAAGCACGACGGTCAGGCGTGTATGAAATGTACTACACAGAGCTTGCGACAGGACTGCGGCGCGGTGAGCTCCTCGGACTGAAATGGGGTGACATAGATTTCAAAGATAATGTCATCCGCGTCCGCCGACAGGTGGCGCGGATAGACGGCAATGTAGTCGAGGCCCCGCTGAAAACCAAGAACGCTTATCGCTGCGTGGCGATAACGCAGGACGTGGCAGCTATGCTGAAGCAAAAGAAAGCCGACGACAACGGCAGGAGCGAATATGTGTTCAGCTCCGAGACTGGCGGGCCGATCTCACCGGACAGCGTACTGAATATGCTGCACCGGGTACTTGACCGTGCGGGACTGCCAAGACTTCGCTTCCACGATCTTCGACACACGTTCGCGACCCTGGCTTTGCAGAACGGTGTGGACATCAAAACGGTTTCCGGGATGCTCGGTCACTACTCCGCTGGCTTCACACTCGACACATACACCCACGTCACAACGCTTGCGCAGACCAAAGCTGCAGAGACGATGGGAGGATTACTTGCTAATGCTGTGAGGTAGAACGCAGAGAAAAAATATGCAGAGCGGGTACAAATTGCTCTGCATCTAAGTTTTCTCAAAAAACTTTGCCGCCGCAGTTTTACCCGCAATTACCCCAACAAATCCTTTCCCGTCCTATCCGCTGATATCCGCATTTGGGTCACGGTATGGGTCAGAGCGATTTTGACGAAAATTGGTTGAACTTTTCAAGCCAATAAGTGCAGAAAAAGTCCTGAAATCTTACGATTTCAGGACTTTTGTGGTTGCGGGGGAAGGATTTGAACCAACGACCTCCGGGTTATGAGCCCGACGAGCTACCAGCTGCTCTACCCCGCGATATTCATTTAGCTTATATATAATAGCATGTGTACGGCAGTATGTCAAGGATTATTTTTTGAATCTCGGCGGCGTATTTTGCCGGTTCATGGCAGAAAGCGTGCCGACAGTGCACAGGACGGATCAAATATGGCAGCGGAACGACGGGATCATGGATGAAAGGGGCTGTGCGTCATGCGGCTCTCCGCATAATCCCGAGAAGAGACAAGCACATGAAAATACGGTCTCGGCTGCGGTGAAAGTGCCGCTGTGGATCCGGCTTTTATCATTAGCCGGTGTCCACAGCGGCACTTTATTTTGAGTCAGCAGCCGCTCTGCTGCAATGGCGCGATGCAAGCGGCAGCCGCGAAGATCATTTATCTTCCTCGGGAGTGACCTTTACAAGCACGCGCTCGACACGACGGCCGTCCATTGACAGCACAGTGACGGTAAGATTCCTGTACGTAAAGCTGTCGCCCTCCTTGGGGAAGCCGCCGAACATCTCAAGCGTCCAGCCGCCGACGGTGTTGCTCTCGGCATCGACATCGTCCTCATCGAGGCCTACGAGCTCGAGAAAATCGGAGAGGATCATTGCGCCGTCGAGTTCGTATTCGCTCTCCTCGCGCTGCACGACTTCCTGCTCGACTACATCGCTCTCGTCCCAGATGTCTCCGACTATCTGCTCGAGCACGTCTTCCATCGACACAACACCCAGCGTGCCGCCGTATTCATCGGACACGATAGCGAGGTGCTGCTTCGCCTTGCGCAGGGTATTGAGCACTGCAGGCAGCTTCATAGTCTTATACACATAGCATGGCGGCATCAGGAGCTTGCGGATATCGGCGCGGCCGTCGTCCGTGAGTGCTTTGAGGAAGTGATTAAGGTACAGTATTCCGATGATGTTGTCTATGCTGCCCTCGTAAACGGGCAGCCGCGTAAATGGCGCATCCTCAACGATGGAAAGAATATCATCCCAATCGTCTTCAATATCTATTGCCTGCACGTCGACGCGGGCGGTCATGACCTCAAGCGCAGAGGTCTCAGAGAAGTCTATAGCGGCCTGAACGAGCTCGGACTGATCCTCGTCCAGCACATCCTCGTCCTCGGCGGTCTCGATTATCGACTGGAGCTCTTCAACGGCTTCGTCGGAATCATCGTCCGACTGCTCGGGCTTCATGCCCATGGTGATGAGCTTTATGAGCGACACGACCAGCCACACCAACGGGTAGAAAATTATCATCATTGCCCGCACGATGTAGGAGTTTTTCAGAGACACGCGGTTGGCGTTCTTTTTTGCGCTTATTTTCGGCATGGTCTCGCCGAAGATAATGACAAGCACCGTAAGAATGACCGTAGCGAGCCATGTATATTCGTCCCCGCCGGTTATAAGGATGACTGCGACGGAAGCGAGCGACGAGGCGCCGATGTTTGCAAGATTGTTGCCGATAAGTATCGCGCTGAGCGCGTCGTCAAAATGCTCTGTGATATACACGGCGACTTTGGCGCGCTTGGACCCGTCGTCCCGGGCGTTCTCAAGGCGCATCACGTTGCACGAAGAGAAGGCCATTTCAGATGCGGAGCAGAAATTGGACAGGCAAAGGCACAGGAAAATGCCGACAAAAACAATCACACTGCTCATTGTGCCTCGCCTCCCTTCTCTTCGGGCTCAAGCGAGACTCTGAGCTTGAGTATGCGGTTATGCTCCATCTCCGTGACCGTGACCTTGAGTCCGTGATACTCAAAGCTCGCCCCGGTCTTGGGGATAGCGGCGAACTGCTCGTAGGCCCACTCGCCCATGAGCGTATTTATAAGCTCCTCGTTTTCCTCCGGGTCTTCAAAGCCGAACAGCTCAAACACGTCGCTGACAGACTGATCCGCGTCGACCATATAGCTGCCGTCAGGAAGCTCGATGACGGGCTCTTCCACGACATCCTCCTCGTCCCAGATCTCGCCTACCAGCTCCTCAAGAATATCCTCCACGGTGACGATCCCCAGTGTGCCGCCGTAATTGTCCGTGACGACAGCCATGTTCAGCTTGCGCTTGGACATGACGGGCAGCAGCTCGTCGATATTCATGCTGTGGTGGACAAAGAAAGCCTCGTCAAGCAGGGGACGGATGTCCAGATCGTTGCCCTGACGCAGATACGCCTTGATGAACCGGCGTATCTGGAGAATACCGATTATATTATCTATACTGCCCTCATACACAGGCAGACGGCTGTGGGGCTGATCCTTGATATAGGCCAATATTTCCTCGTGGCTGCTGGCGATATCCACCGCTGCAAGATCCACCCTCGGTGTCAGCACGCTTTCTACCGTGACGTCGCCAAATTGGAGCGCAGATGATATCAGGTCGCCCTGCTCCTCATCGAGACTGCCTTCCTCGGTCATGTCCTCGATGATGTCATATATCTCATCCTCGGTCATGGATGTCTCGCCGTCACCCGGGGTGAGTTTTGCCGCCGCCTGACCGATCTTCGTGAGCAGCTTTGACAGCGGGGCAAACAGCTTCATGAAGAACACCAGCACGCCCGAGCAGCGTTTTGCAAAGCGCTCGCTGTATTTTTTCGCGATGCTCTTGGGCAGCATTTCACCCGCGAAGAACACGACAATGGTCGTGACTATAGTGCTCACCGACACCGCGCTCAGCCCCCACATACGCGTGACCGCGACGGTGACGAGGGAGGCCGTGGCGATATGTACGATGTTCGTGCATATCAGCAGGGTGCTGATGGCCATATCAAAATTATCCAGTACATACATTGCTCTTTTTGCGCCGGCCTCACCGCGCTCGGCGGCGACCTTTATCTTGTTGCGTGACGCGGAGGCAAAAGCCGTCTCGGTCACGGCGAAAAACATTGCGCAGAAGAGCAGCAAAATCGCGATTATCCATGGTGTGAGCTCCGGCGAAGCCTGAGCTGCAGCTTCCGACAATCGACTGCCGTCATCCATTTAGGACATACAACTCCTTTTGTTATAAAATTACGAACTAGTATATCATGTTCTCCTGTCCGCGTCAACTTCCAGCATGCGGTTTAATAATATTTTATGGATAATTTTATACATCCCCGGTGCGCAATTATGCCTGTGCCTATTGTGTTTTCTAGGGGAATGAGCTAGAATGAGTCGTCAGTTCAGACCGGATGTCTGTCCGCGTCTGGGAAAGTCCGGGCGAAAAGCCGCATGAGAATATGCAGCGGTATGCGGCACCGCCGGCACTGCGGATACTCCGGAAGAGCTGATGAAGGGCCGCAAGTGCCGCAGAAAATTTTCAAAAACGCTGTAATAAAGCGAGGATAAGCATGCAGAAATTATCATCAAAGCTCACCTCCGCCAATGTCGGAGACGTATATTTCGGCTTTCGGCTGGTGAAGAGACAGTACGTCAGATCAAAGTCGGCGGAGCTGTACACTCTGCGCCATGTGAAAACCGGTGCGGAGCTTATATATTTTGAGCGCGAGGACGAGAACCGCACCTTTGCCGTCTGCTTCAAGACTCTGCCCGAGGACGATACAGGTGTGTTCCATATTCTTGAGCACTCCGTGCTCAACGGTTCCGAGCGCTTTCCGGTGAAGGAGCCCTTCGTTTCATTGCTTCAGGGCTCGATGCAGACGTACCTCAACGCCCTGACCTATGCCGACAAGACGCTTTATCCGGTATCGAGCCGTAGCGAGCGGGATCTTTTTAACCTCATGTCCATATATCTTGACGCGGTGTTCTGCCCGCTCCTGCACAAAAGACCCGAGATATTCATGCAGGAGGGCTGGCATTACGAGTTTGACCCGGACAGCGGTACTCCGTACTATAACGGAGTTGTATTCAGCGAAATGAAGGGCGCCTTTGCCGATGTTGACACGATACTCGGCGTAGAGACCGACAGGCTCCTATATCCCGACACCTGCTACGGCTTCGTCAGCGGCGGAGACCCTGCGCATATAACCGACCTGAGCTATGAAAAGTTTACAGCCGCGCACAGACGCTTCTACCATCCGTCAAATGCACGGTTTTTCCTCGACGGCCGTATGGACATCGACGCCGTGCTTGAATACATAGACGGAGAGTATCTTTCAAAGTTTGAATACCGCGAGCCGGACTTCGACTTTGCTTTTCAGACACCCAAGACCGGTGAAAAGACCGTCAGCTACGAGGCGCAGGAGGGCGAGAAAGCGCTGGCTCACATGGTCGGCGCAAAAATATTCTGCATGCACGACGAGGTGGAGAAGATATATGCTGCAAGAATACTTGCCGATTATCTGACCGGCTCCAACGAGGCGCCGCTGAAGCGCATATTCCTGGAGCGCGGCCTTGCGCAGGACGCGACGCTTGATGTGACTGACGGCATATATCAGCCGAATGTCGCTTTGATCGTGCGCAATACCGAGGAAAAGAATTTTGCCGAGATAAAGCGTTTTATCCCAGAGGCCGTGGACGCTCTTATTTCCGCCGGACTGAACCGTGAGGCACTCGCCGCATCGCTTGAGCGTTTAGCGTTTACGAGCCGCGAAAAGACCGAGCCCTATGGCCTGAATCTTGCGATGAAGGCGATGGATGGCTGGCTTTACGGTGATGATCCGCTGACCCATATCGATAACGCCGCAGTTTTCGACTCCCTGCGCAAAAAGATAGACACGCCGTATTTTGCGGAGCTTCTGTGGGAGCTGCTTGGCAGTAATGACGATAAATGCTGGCTCCATGCGATACCGTCGCTGTCCAAGGGTGAGGACAATGCCCGCCGCGAGGCCGAAAAAGCGGCCGCCGAGGTCGGCAGTTGGAATACGGCAGAGCGCGAAGCCGTTATAGCCGCCGTGGAAAGAATGCAGCAGTGGCAGCAGAGCCCGGACAGCGAGGATGCGCTTTCGACCCTGCCGCACCTTGAAATATCCGATGTCCCCAAGGAAGTCGCTCCGACTGTGACCAGACTGTCATCCGCCGCAGGGTGCGATCTGCTGGAGATAGATACCGATACAAACGGTATCGTCTATCTGAATCTCTGCTTCGACGTATCCGATCTGACTGTCGAAGAGCTGCGTATCCTCAACACGCTCACAAGCTTTTTCGGCGAACTGCGTACCGAAAATTACACCGCAGAAGTGCTCCAGACCAGGATAAAGGCAGCCTTGGGTTCACTTTTTGCCCGTATTGAGCTCATTTCCAAGCCCGGTGAGCTTGATTCGTGCAAGCCGTATCTGCTCGTTTCGGCCAGCATGCTGGAGGAAAATGTGCCCGCAGCCGCAGCGCTGCTTCGGGAGCTGTTCGTAAACAGCCGTTATGATGAGGCCGACCGCATAAACGAGACTGTTCAGCAGAACGATTATTTTATCAAGCAGTCGCTGATAGGCAGCGGTCACGCCTACGCGATGATAAAAGCGCTCTCTGCATTCTCGGCCGAGGGAGCGCTCAAGGAACTGCTTGAAGGCGAGAGCTTTGTACGCTGGTTCAGCGATTTTGCCGCCGGATTTGAGGGCAGGGCAGGCGAGTACAGCGAACGGTTTGCCGCAGTTGCCGCTAAGGTATTTTCACGAAGCCGCCTGTTCGTTGGCTTGAGCGGCCATCCGGATATGACCTGTATTGAGGAACTAATCAGGGCTCTGCCGGAAGGCACGCTCGGCGAGCCTGCCGCGTATCCGCGCTTTGACAGATTAGACTGCGCCATAGAGATACCGTCAGACGTCGGATATTCGGCCATCGGCCAGAATCTCTACGCGCTCGGCAGCAGGTTCAGCGGCTCGTGCCCGGTGCTGGCCTCACTTATGAGCTACGGATATCTCTGGGGAGAGGTACGTGTTCAGGGCGGCGCATACGGCACAGGTATGGGTATCAGGAACAACGGAGACGTGTTCTGCTATTCTTACCGCGATCCAGACCTTGAGAATACCCGTGCCGCATACTCCGGCATGGCCGATTTCTTGGAGAATTTTCTTGCGCAGGGGGCGCCGCTCGGCGACATCATCATCGGCGCCGTGAATACCACGGATCCGCTGCTCGACCCTGCCGGCATCTGCGAACTGGAGTGTGTGCGCCGACTCAAGGGGACAACTCCCGAGACCATTGCACGTATCCGCCGAGAGATCCTGAGCACTACCGCCGAAGAGCTTTCCGAGCTGCTTCCGGTGCTCCGCGAGATCACGACTCAAAGCAAGTTCTGTGCCGTCGGCAGCAAAGCCGCAGTGGAGTTTGTAAAGTAAAAATAGTCAAAACCTCCGGCGAAACCGGAGGTTTTGACTTTATATTATATCATATCACATCTTTTCCGGAGCGGAGACGCCGATTATGCTCAGGGCTACGGCGAGAACGCGGCGGACAGTGTCGGCCAGAAGCAGTCTTGCTTCGAGCACTCCGGGCTCTGCGCCCTTGATGCGGCACACGGTATAGAACCGGTGGAAGCGGGCGGCGAGCTCCGTAACATATTTGTTTATGCGGCTGGGATCGTAGTCGCGGGCAGCGAGGCGTATTTCCTCCGGCAGTGCGGCAAGCTGCTTTATCAACTCGCGCTCGGCGTCGGAATCCAGCAGCGCAAAGTCTACGGCATCCGCGTCCGGCACGTTATGTCCGTCAGCGGCAAGCGCCGAAAGCATCGAGCAGATACGGGCGTGCGCGTACTGCACGTAGTAGACGGGATTTTCGCTGTCCTGCCGTATGGCAAGCTCGAGGTCGAACTCGACCGGGGACTCGGGGCGGGAATTAAAGAAATACCTAGCCGCATCTACGGGTATCTCGTCGAGCAGATCTGTCAGGGATATGGCCTTGCCGGTGCGCTTGGACATACGGACGACCTCGCCGTTGCGGGTCAGCTTGACGAGCTGCATCAGCACGATATCGAGCCTGTGCTCGCCGTCGAGACCGAGTGCGTCCATCGCGCCCTTGAGACGGGCGACATGGCCGTGGTGATCTGCACCCCAGACGTTGATGACCTTATCAAAGCCGCGCTTTTCAAATTTGTTGCGATGATATGCGATATCGGCGGCAAAATAGGTATAGAAGCCGTTGGCACGGCGCAGGACATCATCCTTCAGATCGAGCTTGGTAATGTCCTCGTCGGACCTGCCGGCGGCGCGGAGCTTGCTGCCGAGTATCTCGGAGGTGCGCAGCCACAGTGCACCGTCCTTCTCATAGGTGTAGCCCAAGTCGGACAGCTTCTGCACGGAGTCGGCAACGTAGCCGCTCTCATGAAGCTCGGACTCGAAGAACCACTGGTCGTACTCAATACCGTAGCGGCGCAGATCGGACTGCATCTTGGGAATGTTCCGGTCAAGCCCGAAACGGGCCATGGCCGCGTGGCGCTCCTGCTCGGGGCGCTTTAGATAATCCTCACCGTAGACGTCGTAAAAGCCCTTGGCTAGCTCCTTTATATCGTCGCCGTGGTAGCCGTCCTCGGGAAACTCCACCTTATCCTCGCCAAGAATGAGCTGGCGGTAGCGGGCGTCTATGGAGGAAGCGAATTTCTCTATCTGGTTGCCGGCGTCGTTGACATAGAACTCACGCCACACGCTGTAGCCTGCGCGGTCGAGTATGCTGGCAAGTGCGTCGCCCAGAACGCCGCCGCGGGCATTGCCCATATGCATGGGGCCGGTGGGATTTGCGGAGACGAACTCGACCATGCACTTGGCACCGTGGCCGACGTCGATGCGGCCATAGTCCCTGCCCTCGCCGGCAATGGCCTTCAGCACATCGCCGTACCAGCTCTTGCCGAGCCGGAAGTTGATGAAGCCAGGGCCTGCGACCTCGACGGAGTCGAACCATGTGCCGTCAAGCTCCATGTTAGCGGCAAGTGCCTCGGCTATCTTGCGCGGAGCCATATGCAGAGCGCGGGCGCCGGTCATCGCATGGTTTGCGGCATAGTCGCCGTTGGCGGTATCCTTGGGTATCTCAACGCTGCCGCTGAGTACTGCGCCTGCAGGCAGCTCGCCTTTCTCTGCGGCTTTCTCATACGCTTTGTTCAGAATATCCTCTATCTGATCCTTTGCGCTCTGTATCAAATTTGCCATTGTTGCTCCCTCTTCCGTTCGGTAATATTTATCTTGAATAAATTTCTGCTCACGACGGTGTGCTCCATGTCGACAACGTAATCTATTTCGAGGCTGCCGCCGTGCTCGTTGAAGCTCTTTTTTATCTTTCGCGTGTTTATGCCCATTGTTGCCGCGCCGTATGGCGTGTCATACAGAAAGCTGTTTTTCATGCCCTCCCGAAACACCATCCGGCTGGTTATATAGCCGTCTCTGTCGACAACGACCTCATCCGGGGTTACGGCCACGCTGGTGCGCGTCCCTTCAAGACCGGTCACGTCGCTCTCGAGATAGCTGAAGCAGCCGTTCTCGCCGTCGAACATATATTCGCCGTCGGTGGAGAACTCCATGACGTCCCGCTCCTCGCCGACATTCTCGCTGCTGATATTTATCACGACATCCTTCATCGCTTATTCTACCTCCATCGGCGGGATATGCTCTGCGCCGCGCTTAGGCTGCCAGCCGAGGAATATCGCTGCCATACGGCCGAAATCCTCGGTCGCGCCGCTGGTGAGATACCTCTCCTCGCCGCTGCCGCCTGTCATGCCGCTGTGTGTGAGCTTATCGGCAAGCTCACGGGCGGCGCACTCCGATGCGCTGATGAGCAGGGTCTCCGTACCCATGTAATCCTCTATGGCCTGCGATATCAGCCCGTAGTGCGTGCAGCCGAGAAGTATCGCATGTACCCCTGCATCCTTCATCGGACGGAGATATTTTTCCACGGCTCCGCGTATGTCGTCGTCATCCGGGGCGTAGCGGCCGCTCTCAATGAGGGGGACGAAGTCGGGGCAGGCAATATATATCGCGTCCTGCGCTGCGCCGTACTTCTCAAGCTCGCGCCGGAACGCGCCGCTGCCGATGCTGGCCTGCGTTGCGATGACGCCGAGCGGTGCACCGCCGGCAGCGGCGGCAAGCTCCCTGACTCCTGGACGGAGGACGCCCGTCACGGGCAGAGGGTAAGCGTCAAACAGGTCGGCGGCAGTGCTGGACACCGTCCCGCAGGCGGCGGCTATCGCTTTTACGCCGAGGCCGCGCAGAAGTTCAAGATCCTGCATCGCCATCCGGCGGAGCTGCTGAGCCGGACGCGAGCCGTATGGTACGCGTCCCGTGTCGCCGAAGTATATTATATTTTCATCGGGCATGAGCTGACGGAACGCTTTGAGCGCTGTAAGTCCGCCGAAGCCCGAATCAAAAAATCCGATAGGTCTGTTGTCCATTGGTTTCTCCTTCGGCCGCATGGAGAAATTGAGCAGCCGATATTTTAATATACAGCAAATCCCGGTGTATTACAAGCAAAACTTGTTTGCCGCGAAAGAAATTCGGCTCCGGCTGTGGAAAAGGGGCTTGTGTTTTGCTATAATAAGTATATAATCAGATAATCAGCATAGAGCAGGAGGCGAGATCATGAACATAGAACTCACAAGCAAGGAGTACCGGCTGCTCCTTGATATGGTATATATCGGCAACTGGATATTGAATTCGGCGCGCACGGACGACCGTATAGAGGACTACGATCTCTTGCAGGAGAAGCTGTTTGCCAAGGCACCGGCGAACGGTATGCGCTCGCTGGTGGAGAGCTGGCAGGGACATATATTCCCGTCCCGCGCCTATGAGGACGGGGGCATACATGAGGCCATTGCCGATTATGAGGACGCTGTGTTTTACGACATTCTGGCCGAAGAGCTGGCCCGGCGGGATCTCGGCCTTGAAAACAGCGATCCCGACGACGCTACCGAGCTTACGAACCGTATGGATGAATACCTCGCGGAGTTCGAGAAAAACGGCTTGAGCACCATCAATATCGACATCTGAATATTACTGCAAGAGGCGACATAAAATGCATGACAAACTGACAGCAAACGACATCAAAAAAATGCAGGAGGAGCTGGACTACCGGCGGCTTGAGCTCATGCCGGAGCTTATCGAGGAGGTCAAGCGCACACGCGCCTTCGGCGACCTGAGCGAAAACTACGAGTACAAGGCCGCAAAGCAGGCGCAGAACAAGAACCGCAGCCGCATCCGCTATCTTGAGGGCATGATAAAGACCGCCTCGGTCATTGACGACCGTTCAAGAGCCGACGAGGTCGGACTTTTTGACAAGGTCGAGGTGTATATGCCGGAGGATGACGAGACCGATATCATTCAGGTAGTCACCACCGTGCGCTGTGACCCGCGCAAGGGACTTATCAGCATGGATTCACCCTTCGGACAGCAGATACTCGGCAAGCGGGTAGGCGATAAATTCACTGTGCATGTGAATGATAATTACAGCTATGAGGCGGAGATACGCTCGATAACCAAAACCGAGGATGACGGCTCAGCTCCGCTGCTGTCGTACTGAAGATACGATAATCGACTTGCAAAAAGCGGCCGAAAGGCCGCTTTTTGCTATCCGAAAATAAAATTTATAAGTGCGCAGAGTATGATGCCGCAGAGCGTCGGGAGCACGGCGGCAAGCAGAGCCCATTTTGTGCTGTCGCTCTCTTTCCTGATCGTCAGCAACGTAGTCGAGCACGGCCAGTGCAGCAGTGAAAAGCTGATGAAGCAGGCCGCGGTCACCGGAGTCCAGCCGTTTGCGGCGAGCGCCGTGTGCAGCGGCTCCAGCCCGCCGAGAGGGGCAAGACTGCCCTGCGCCGTATATATCATCAGCGCCACCGGCAGGACGATCTCATTTGCGGGCAGGCCGAGAATAAAGGCCAGCATTATCGCGCCGTCCAGCCCGAGAAAATGCCCGAGCGGGTCGAGAAAGCCCGCTGCCTGCCGGAGCAGGCTGGCCCCGCCGATGCTTATATTGGCCAGCGCCCATATTGCGGCTCCCGCCGGAGCTGCGACTGCCGCAGCCCGGCCGAGGACAAACAGTGTCCGGTCGAATATCGAGCGCACGAGCACCTGACCTATCTGCGGCATTCGGTACGGCGGCAGCTCCAGAACGAAGCCGCTCTCCTGACCGCGCAGGACGGTCGCGGACAGCGCACCGGTAACACCGAGCGTCAGCAGCACCGCGAGGGAAATTATCCCCGTAAGCAGCAGTGCCGGCACGAACGCGCTTCCGGCGGCGAAAAACATGGATATGACCGCGATAAGAGCAGGGAAGCGCCCGTTGCAGGGCATGAAGCTGTTGGTGAGTATCGCAAGCAGCCGTTCGCGTGGCGAGTCGATAATGCGGCATCCGACGACGCCTGCCGCGTTGCAGCCCAGCCCCATGCACATCGTCAGCGCCTGCTTGCCGCAGGCACGGCATCTTTTGAATGGACAGTCAAGATTATACGCCGCCCGCGGCAGATAGCCCGCGTCCTCCAGGAGCGTGAACAGCGGAAAAAATATTGCCATCGGCGGCAGCATTACCGCTACGACCCATGCCAGCACGCGGTAGGCCCCGGTCACAAGCAGTCCGGTGAGCCATTCCGGGGCGCCGAGCGCCGTAAATACGGCCAGCAGCGCGGCCTCCCCGTGCGCCAGCAGCCGGGACAGCAGCTCGGACGGATAGTTTGCGCCGACTATGGTCAGGTATAAGACCAGCGCGAGCAGCGCCAGCATCATCGGGTACCCAAACAGCCTGCCGGTGACTATACGGTCGATGCGCCGGTCGCGATCAGAGTATCCGGCGCCCCGATGCACACAGCCGCCGCAGATATCCTCGCCCTCGGCCATGATGGACGAGACGAGCATATCCTTCAGCCGCTCCCCGTCGATGCCCTGCTCATAGAGATATGTCCTCGCCGAATCCGCGAGGCCCGGCAGCGAACCCTGAAGGAGCCTTCCGCCGAAAAATTCGTCGATGCGGCGGCACAGCGCGGCGTCGTTTTCCAACAGCCGCAGGCATAGCCAGCGCGGACACAGCCGCCCGGCGCATAGCCTCTCGGCCTCAGGCAGCAGCGCCGCGACTGCGGCCTCCACGGGCGCGGGGTAGGGTATGACATATCCGGCAGACTCAGGACGTTCAAGCAGCATGGGCAGCGCGGCGGCAAGAGCATCGCGCCCGGCGCGTGTACGCGCAGATATGCCGAGTACGGGCGCTCCGAGCCGCTCAGCCAGCGCCTCCGTGTCCACAGTTATGCCCTTGCGCGCCGCCTCGTCGACCAGGTTGACGCATATCAGCACCCGGCCGCCCAGTTCCAGCGCCTGCAGCACGAGGTTCATGTTCCGCTCAAGACAGCAGGCGTCGCAGACGAGTATGACCGCATCCGCGCCGCCGAAGCAGATAAAATCGCGGGCGACCTCTTCCTCGGCGGAGCGTGCGATCAGCGAGTAGCAGCCCGGCAGGTCGACGAGCAGGTGCTCGCCGCAGCGCCCGCGGGCGTTTACTACTGTTTTGCCCGGCCAGTTTCCGGTGTGCTGGTGCAGCCCGGTCAGACCGTTGAAAACA
This sequence comes from uncultured Oscillospiraceae bacterium, assembly GCA_934589325.1. The sequence continues at coordinate 16,169 of CAKTNU010000002.1, forward strand.
GTGCTCTTGCCTACGTTCGGATTCCCGGCCAGCGCGATGACGCGCCCACCCTCGCCGGGGCGGAGATCAGTCTCCGCCGAGGCTCTGCGCCCGGTGGAGCTCCCGGTCAGTCCCATGCTCATCCTCCTCTCCGTTCCGGAGAATGATACCCCGGCAGTCCTCGCGGCGCAGTGCGAGCACCGCGCCGCGTACCAAAAACGCCTGCGGGTCGCCGCCCGGACTCACGCCCAGACATTCGATTCGGGTCCCGGGCGTCAGACCCATATCAAGCAGCCTTCTGCGCATATTGCAGCCCGGCTCCAGCCGCCGGAGCTGCGCCGCCTCGCCCGGCCTCAGCCGGTCAAGGCTCATTTCTCCGTTTTGATCCAAAAATAACACCCGCTTCCACCATCAGTATATTGCGCGACGGCGAAGCGGGTGTATTTTTTGCCGGTCACGGCAGCTGATCGGCGGGAAAGACGGACGAAAAATCGGGAGCCGCGCAGCTGCGGCTCCCGATTTTTCAGCTAAGAAGTATCTGTTCGACCTGCGCGATCACGTCGGGCAGGATCTCTCTATAATAGGTAATGCTGTATTTGTTGTCGAGCACGGTGTAGATATGGCCGAACTCCGCGCCGGTCATCAGACCGACCGCAATGCTTACTCCGCCGAGAAGTACGGCGATGAGAACTATCGTGATGATGATCTTCCATGCGCTTTTCATCAGACTTCGACCTCCTTATAGCACCATTTGCCGCCGAGATGTATAAGTCCGCGGACAAGGCCGACCATTGCACCGCCGACAAACCATATTGCCGTCCACAGCGCGAGCAGGCCGAGTGCGAGCAGAATGAACGCCGCGCCTATGGCAACGATGATATCCGCAAACAGCGGCAGACCGGCAAATGCCGTGGTCACGGCGACGATGCCGCCTGCTACGAGGACCGCAGCCAACGCAAGGAACAGCAGGGTAGGCACAACGAGAAGGATTATGCCGAGCACGCCCACGGGGACGGCCAGCAGTATGTATAGGATGAGCAGGAACACACGGGGCCTGCGCACGGTGTAGATCTCTTCATCGTCGTACTCATAGTCGTATTCGTCATCCAGCCCCTCGTCCACGATCACGGCAAACTCAGGTTCGCCGGAGCCGGTATCGGCTGGTTCCGCCTCAGCTTCAGCCTCTGCGGTAGGCTTCGCATCGTGGTCGACTATTTCAAAGTCGGCAAGAAACGCGTCGACCGCGTCTCCTTCCGCGGCGGGCGCAGGCTCATCGGCTGCGGCTTCCGGTGCGGGCTCCGCAGACTGCTCGGCCTCCGGGGAAACCTCTGCGGGAACGGCCTCGGCTCCGGCCGCTGTGGGCTGTGCATCGCTCTGCGGCTCTGCGGCTGCCGCTGGAGCTTCATATTCAGCTTCGGCAGGTGCCTCAACAGGCGCAGCAGCGGTTTCGGACTTGTCCTCTGCAGCATTTTCGGGCGCAGGGGCAAAGAAATCGTCCTCGAACATCGAGAACTGATCCGCCGATACTTCTGCGGTCTTTGGCATCTGGCGGCTGAGAGCCTCCTCGCGGATGCCCTCTATCACGCCGACAAACTGCGGAGCTTCGCCCTGCTCGGACTCGCCGGCATCCTCGCGGGACTGGGCGTGGACCTGCAGCTTGCGCTCCTTGGCGTTATACGAGCGGGCGATGACGACCGCCTGACGGGTGGGGGAGACGAGGAGCTGCAAAAGCCCCTGCTCATCGTCAACATCGTCAAACAGCTGATTGTACATGGCGAGGGCGGTCTGCCGATCCTCCTCATACATGAACGTCAGCAGCTTGCCGAGCTCTGCAAGAAATTTCTGCTTGTTAATAAAAATTCACCTCCGGGGTGTAATAGCCAATAATCACAGCTATTATATGCAAAGTGGAGCCGCAGGTCAAGAAAAAACGTAGAAATTTTATCGAAATGGCGGAAAAGCGATGATACGGCCTATTGACAAGGCACGGCAGTGATAATAAAATGGTAAACCTGTAGTACGGCGGGGCAAGGGCCCTGACGAAAGGAGAAAAACAATGGCAAAAGATAAGAAGGTCGAACAGATAACCGATATGGAGCAGGACTTTGCCCAGTGGTTCACCGATGTCTGCACAAAGGCGGAGCTGGTGGATTACTCCGGAGTGAAGGGCTGCTATATCATGCGTCCGTATGGCTACGCCATATGGGAGAATATCCAGCAGATACTTGACGGCATGTTCAAGCGCGACGGACACACCAATGTCGCCATGCCGATGCTTATACCCGAGAGCCTGCTCCAGAAGGAGAAGGATCATGTCGAAGGCTTTGCACCGGAGTGCGCATGGGTCACGGTCGGCGGCAGCGAGGAGCTGCCGGAGCGCCTGTGCATCCGTCCGACCTCCGAGACTCTGTTCTGCGACCATTGGAGCCACGTCGTCCACTCGTGGCGTGATCTGCCGATGCTGTACAACCAGTGGTGCAGCGTCCTCCGCTGGGAAAAGACCACACGCCCCTTCCTGCGCGGCAGAGAATTTCTGTGGCAGGAGGGGCACACCCTGCACGCGACCGAGGAGGAAGCGCGCAAGGAGACTTTGCAGCAGCTTGAGGTCTACGCCGACCTCTGTGAGAACTATCTCGCGATGCCGGTCATACGCGGCAACAAGACCGATAAGGAGAAGTTCGCGGGTGCCGTCAATACCTATACCATAGAGTGCATGATGCACGACAAGAAGGCACTCCAGTCCGGCACGAGCCATTACTTCGGCCAGGGCTTTGCCGAGCAGTTCAACATCACCTTTACCGACAAGGATAATCAGCAGAAGCACCCGTATCAGACCTCGTGGGGACTCTCTACGCGTATCATAGGCGGCCTTATCATGACCCACGGCGATAATAACGGCCTCGTTCTGCCTCCGCGCATCGCACCGGTCCAGGTCGTGGTCGTGCCAGTCGCGCAGCATAAGCCCGGCGTCATCGAGAAAGCACAGGAGCTTTATGACAGTCTCAAGGCTGCCGGTGTCCGCGTGAAGATAGACACCAGCGACAACTCTCTCGGCTGGAAGTGCGCGCAGTATGAGATGAAGGGTGTGCCTCTGCGTATCGAGCTCGGACCCAGAGACATTGAGAACGGCGTATGCATGACGGTTCGCCGCGACAACGGAGAAAAGACCTCCGTCTCCCTCGGCGAGATCGCCGACCGCATCCATGAGCTGCTGGACGAGGTGCAGAACGGCCTCTACGCAAAGGCCAAGCGCAACCTTGATGAGCATACCTATGCGGCATATTCCCTCGAGGAGGCCAAGGAGCTTCAGGAGCGCAACGGCGGATTTATCAAGACCATGTGGTGCGGTGATCTGCAGTGCGAGCTGGATATGAAGGAGAAAGCCGGAATGTCCTCCCGCTGCATCCCCTTTGAGCAGGAAAAGCTCGGCGAGGTCTGCGCCTGCTGCGGCAAGCCCGCCAAGCACATGATATACTGGGGCGTAGCGTACTGATCTATTAAATTACAGACCCGCAGGGCCATCCCTGACGGGTCTGATCTTATATTTTTAGGGGGAGACCATGACCGAAAATAAATATCTTGACTGGGCGTACGATCTTGAACGCTGCGAACGTATATGTGCTATTGCCGCTGCTTGACTGAGCGGCGCATAAATCAGCGCATGCGGGAAATACTGCCTTTTGAAGAAATTCTTTCAGGAGGCAGACATGGCAAAGAAAAACAAGAATAAAAACAAGCAGCCGCCCGTTCCCACAGGGAATGACCACCGTGCGGAGACGCCCGAGACGAAAAACATCCTGCACACTCCGCTGCCCGGTGCGCCCGACGGCGTATCAGGCAACTGGCGATAAACCTGCGCGATAATGTGAATTTCTATGACGAACGGCAAAAAGCTCTCCGGAAACCCGGAGAGCTTTTGATATTATTTGTGAAACAGCTTCTTGGCCTGATATTTCGGCTCGAATGTGATGTTTACGCCGAGCTTCTTGAACAGATCCTCGTCCACATGGGAGAGAATTACGGAGGAATGAGCCTCGCAGCCGCGTAGCTTGTCGAGCTGGTCGATGGCGTAGCCCGCCATGGGGTTCGTGACCGCGCATATTGACAGGGCGATGAGCAGCTCGTCGGTATGGAGGCGGGGATTGTGGTTGCCGAGATGCTCCACCTTCAGGTGCTGTATGGGCTGGATCACTCCCGGGGCGATGAGAGGCAGCTTCTTATCTATCCCTGCCAGCGCTTTGAGCGCGTTGAGAAGGCAGGCGGAGGAAGCGCCGAGCAGGGAGCTGGTCTTGCCGGTGACGATGCTGCCGTCAGGCAGCTCGAGTGCGACGGCGGGGGCGCCGGTCTCCTCGGCACGGCTGAGCGCGGCACCGACGACAGGGCGGTCGGCGGCAGTCAGACCGAGGGAGTTCATGATGAGCTCTATCCGCCGCAGCTCCTGCGGCTCGGACAGGCCGCGCCGGACGGAGCAGGCGGCAGCGTAGTAGCGGCGGATTATCTCCTGCTTTGAGGCCTCGCAGCAGGCATCATCGTCAAAAATGCAGAAGCCGTTCATGTTGACGCCCATATCCGTCGGGCTCTTGTAGGGACTCTCACCGTATATCTTCTTGAACATCGCCTCGAGTACCGGGAATATCTCGACATCTCGGTTGTAGTTTACGGTCGTGACGCCGTAGGCCTCGAGATGGAAGGGGTCTATCATGTTCACGTCATCAAGGTCGGCGGTCGCGGCCTCATATGCGAGATTAACGGGGTGCTTGAGCGGCAGGTTCCAGACCGGGAAGGTCTCAAATTTGGCATAGCCCGCGCTTACGCCGCGCTTGTGCTCATGGTAGAGCTGGCTGAGGCAGGTGGCCATTTTGCCGCTGCCGGGGCCGGGCGCCGTGACCACTACGAGACTACGCGTGGTCTCTATATAGTCGTTGCGGCCGAAGCCGTCGTCCGACACGATAAGGGGGATGTTTGACGGATAGTCCGGGATGATATAGTGCCTGTAGACCTTTATTCCCAGCGCCTCCAGCCGGTGCTGGAACTTGTCGGCAATGGCCTGCCCGCGGTAATGCGTCAGTACAACGCTGCCGATGTAGAGCCCGATGCCGCGGAAGGCATCGATAAGGCGGAGCGTGTCGTCATCATAGGTTATGCCGAGGTCGCCGCGGCGCTTGCTGCGCTCGATATCGTCTGCGGAGATAGCGATGACAATCTCCGCCTCATCCTTCATTTCAAGCAGCATCTTCACCTTGCTGTCAGGCGCAAAGCCCGGCAGTACCCGGGATGCGTGGTAGTCGTCAAAGAGCTTGCCGCCAAATTCGAGATACAGCTTGCCGCCAAATTTGCTTATCCGGTCGCGTATGTTCTGGGACTGGAGCTTTAGGTATTTGTCGTTGTCGAAGCCTATCCTGTGCATTTTTATCTATCCCCCGATAGTCATTATTTTTCACAGAAAATCATTATAGCATACTTTTTGTGAATCACAAGCCACGAAAAGCCAAATAAGACTTTTTTTATTCATATTCATGTGATATAATCCACTATGTATTGGTATCATCTGCACATGTGTGCAGTAATCTATATAAACTACGAAAGGCATACGCAATGGGACTTTTCAATAAAATATTCGGCAGCTACAATGACCGTGAGCTGAAAAAAATATATCCTATCGCCGATGCGATAGAGAAGCTGGAGCCGGAATATGCCGCGCTGAGCGACGAAGAGCTCCGCGCCAAGACCGACGAGTTCAAGACCCGCTATTCGGACGGCGAGACGCTGGACGAGCTGCTGCCGGAGGCCTTTGCCGCTGTGCGTGAGGCCGCATGGCGCGTCCTAGGGATGAAGCCGTTCCGCGTGCAGCTCATCGGCGGCATCGTGCTGCATCAGGGGCGCATCGCCGAGATGAAGACCGGCGAGGGCAAGACCCTTGTCGCAGTCCTCCCGGCGTACCTGAACGCACTGACCGGCGAGGGCGTCCATATCGTCACCGTGAACGACTATCTTGCCCGCCGCGACAGCGAATGGATGGGCAAGGTACACCGCTTCATGGGGCTGTCCGTCGGCCTCATAGTCCACGGACTTACCCCGTCCGAGCGCCGCGAGGCTTATGCATGCGACATTACATACGGCACCAACAACGAGATGGGCTTCGACTATCTGCGCGACAATATGGCGCTGTACAAAGAGAACATGGTCCAGCGCGGCCACGCATTCGCGATAGTCGACGAGGTCGACTCCATACTTATCGACGAGGCGAGAACTCCGCTCATAATCTCAGGGCAGGGTGACGAGAGCACCGACCTTTACCGTCAGGCGGACGATTTTGTCAGGCGGCTCAAAAAGGTCGTCTATGCGTCGGTCGACGAGAAAGAGGAGGAGAGCGATGACCTCGACGCCGACTATGTCGTCGACGAGAAGGCGCGCACCGCAACGCTGACAGCCCGCGGTATCGCGAAGGCTGAGCAGGCCTTCGGGCTTGATAATCTGGCCGACATCGAGAACGCAACACTTGCGCACCATATAAATCAGGCGCTCAAGGCGCACGGCATCATGAAGCGCGACATTGACTATATCGTCAAGGACGGCGAGATAATCATCGTCGACGAGTTCACCGGCCGCCTTATGCTTGGCCGCCGTTATTCCGAGGGGCTGCATCAGGCGATCGAGGCCAAGGAGCATGTTGATGTTCAGAAAGAGAACAAAACTCTTGCGACCATCACCTTCCAGAACTATTTCCGCCTTTACGGAAAGCTCTCCGGCATGACTGGTACCGCCGCGACCGAGGCGGAGGAGTTTGAGGCGATATACAAGCTCGATATTATCGAGATACCGACGAATAAGCCCGTTATCAGGATAGACGATCCGGACGTCGTGTATAAAAACGATGCCGGCAAGAACCGTGCCATTATTGAACAGATAGTCGCCTGCCACGAGAAGGGGCAGCCTGTGCTGGTCGGCACGGTGTCCATAGAGAAGAGCGAATATATCTCGTCGCTGCTGAAGAAGCGCGGCGTGCCGCACACGGTGCTCAACGCGAAGTATCATGAGAAGGAGGCCGAGATAGTCGCACAGGCCGGCAAGCTCGGCGCGGTCACGATAGCGACCAATATGGCCGGCCGCGGCACCGATATAGTCCTCGGCGGCAACGCCGAGTTTATGGCCAAGACCGATCTGCGCAAGGCCGGGTTTGAGGAGAATATCATCGCCGAGGCTACAGGCTTTGCCGAGACCGACGATGAAGATATAATCAAGGCGCGGAAAATGTTTGCCGAACGTATGGAGGAACATAAGAAGGTCACGAACGCCGAGGCAGAAAAGGTGCGTGCGGCAGGCGGACTCTTTATCCTCGGCACCGAACGCCACGAATCGAGGCGTATAGACAATCAGCTCCGCGGACGTTCCGGACGTCAGGGCGACCCCGGTGAAAGCCGCTTCTTCCTCGCCATGACGGACGATATCATGCGTCTGTTCGGCTCCGAGCGCATCATGAACATGATGGAGACGCTCAAGGTCGACGAGGACACGCCGCTTGACGCAAAGATGCTGTCCGGAGCGATCGAGCAGGCACAGAAAACGGTCGAGAGCCGCAACTTCCAGGTCCGTAAGAGCGTGCTCGAGTACGACGACGTTATGAATCAGCAGCGCAATATCATCTACGGCGAGCGAAAGAAAGTCCTCGACGGCGAGGATCTGCGCGGGCAGATAGTGAACATGATAAGCGAGTTCGTGTCCTCCACCGTGGCCGACGGACTGCACGGCGAGCCTGCGGAAAGCCAGCAGAGGCTTGACGAGGTGCTTCAGCCCTTCGAGAAGCTGTTCCTGCCGCACGGCGCGATAAAAATCGAGGAGTTCAACGGCAAGGCCAAGCAGGATGCGCTGACAGAGCGCGTAGAGGATGCCGCGATGCAGGTCTATGCCGAGCGCGAAAAAGCCTTCGGTGACGGGCCGAACGGCGCACCGCTCATGCGTGAGCTGGAGCGCGTCGTGATGCTGCGCGTCGTTGACGAGTACTGGATGGAGCATATCGATGCGATGAGCGATCTCAAGCAGGGCATCGGTCTGCGCGGCTACGGCGCCGTGAAGCCCATCGACGCATATAAACAGGAGGGCTTCGACATGTTCGAGGCCATGGTACACGGCATCCGCGAGGAGACCGTGCGCCGTATATTCACCGTCCGTGTCCGCAAGGAGCAGACGATAGAGCGCAGGGCTGTGGCAAAGAATGCCGCGGCTAACGTAGGCGGCGTACCGGTGAAAAAGCAGCCGGTCAAAAAAGCGCCGAAGCCCGGGCGCAACGATCCCTGCCCCTGCGGAAAGATGAAGGCCGACGGCAGCAGAAGGCTGAAATACAAAGAGTGCTGCGGGAGAAACGAGTAACGATGTTTTCGGAACACAATAAAAACGGGCTCGTCTACATGACGTCCGACCTTATCCCTGCGCGGCACCTGTTTACGACCCGCTTCGGCGGAGTCAGCACCGGCGATTTTGCAAGCCTGAACCTCGGATCCGGCCGCGGTGACGAGCAGCCGCGTGTGGAGGAGAATTTCCGCCGCGTGGCCGCGATACTCGGTGCGGGCGGCAATGACTGTGCCGTCACGAAGCAGGTGCACGGAAACGCTGTGCGCACGATGTCGTATGCCGACAGGCATATCCTCGGCACAAAAACGCCCTATGAGGCCGACGGGCTCGTGACTGCGGTGCGCGGTCTGCCGCTGATGTGCTTCGTGGCCGACTGCGTCCCAGCACTGCTGTGCGATGCGGAGCATGGAGTGATCGCCGCGGTGCATTGCGGCTGGCGCAGCTCGGTCGCGGACATTCTGGGCGTGACGGTCGAAAAAATGTGCGCCCTCGGCGCGGAGCCGGGCAGCATACGCGCCGCTATGGGCGCGTCGATAGGCCGCTGCTGCTTTGAAACGGATGACGATGTTCCCAACGCCGTAAAAGAATATCTCGGCTGTGACGCGGAGGAGTTTTTTGACCGCCGCGCCGACGGCAAAACAATGGTCGATCTGCGGGGAGCAAACAGGCTCCGGCTCATACAGCTGGGCTTGAGTGCGGAGCATATCGACGTGTCGCAGGAGTGTACAATGTGCAGCCATGAGAAATACTGGTCGCACCGCTACACGCAGAGGATGGGGCAGGGCAGAGGCAGCCTTGCCGCGGGCATAGTTCTCGACTGAGGTGGAGCCATGAAAAAACACAGAAAATTTATTGCGCTGCTCTCGGCGCTGCTGATAGTGCTCGGCTGCTCCGGCTGCGGAGCGGGCGAGAGCTCTACGGATCCGCAGGATATGGAGTTTGTGTCTACCGGCGGCAAGGACGTTGTGCGGGCGGTACAGGCGGACGACGTGTTTTCCCTCAACAGCAGCCGCCGCTACAGCTTCAATCCCCTTATTGCGACAAACCTCTCAAATCAGCTCATTTGCAACCTCGTCTATGAGAACATGGTCGAGCTTGACAATAATTTCGAGGTCATACCTAACGTAATAACCGAATGGAAGCATTCGGACGACTCAAAGACGTGGACTCTGACGATAGGCGAAGGGCATGTGTTCCACGACGGAACGGCTGTTACGGCCAAGGACGTCAGATATTCGCTCGACCGCGCTGTCAACGCGGACAGATATCTCGGCCGCTTTGCCAGCTATCAGGGCGCATACGTCGCGAGCGATGCGGAGCTTGTCGTTTCACTTGGCATCGGTGACGGGCAGTTCATAAAGCTGCTGAACATCCCGATAATCAAGTCAGGCAGCTATGGCGAGAAGTACCCGCTTGGCAGCGGCCCATATACATATAATGAGGATCATACCGAGCTGCATGCCTACGAGGGCTATGAGTCCTACAGCACACTGCCCGTAGATGTGATATATATCAAGGAATATCCCACGCAGGAGGAGATAATCAGCGCCTTTGAGGACGCGTATATCGATGTGACCGTCAACGACCCGTCGAGCTACACCAACCTCGGCTTTGCCAGCGCAAATGAGATACGCAGCTTCGCCACGACGAATATGCACTATGTCGCTTTCAACGAGAGCTCTATGCTCGGCCGCTATAATGCGTTCCGTTATGCGCTCAGCTATGCGTTTGACCGCGCATATCTTGAAGAGCTGCTCGGCGGAGACGCGGCGGCATCGCCGATCCCGATGTACCCTACCTGCTCGAGCTATCCTCAGGACCTGGCCGATAAGATGGAATACGACCTCGACACGTGCAAGAAGATACTGGAAGGCGCCGGAGTTCAGGACTATGATGAAGACGGATATCTCGAGTACATGAGCGGGTCGATACAGGAGATTGAGCTGAATTTCCTGCTGTGCAGCGACAGCAGCGCCAAGGCCGGTATCGCGAACCGCTTTGTTGAAGACATGGCATCCATCGGCCTTCAGGTCAAGCTCACCGAGCTTCCGTGGGATGATTATGTGACCGCTCTCAAAGAGGGCGAGTTCGACATGTACTACGGAGAGATCAAGCTCCGCAATAATTTCGATCTTACCGAGCTGCTCGACCCCGACAATGAGTATGACGAGGAGAAGAAGCCCAATGGTATAAACTACACCGGCATCTCCGACTCAAACTATGTCAGATACATGAACGAATACCTCGCCGCCGGCGATGTAGAGCGCGATTATAAATACAGGCAGTTCTGCGAATATCTCATCGAAAGCAGTCCTATAATCACGATCGGCTTTGAAAAGCAGCAGATAATCACGCATCGCGGCTGCGTAAAGGGCGTAGACGCGAATGCGGGCAATCCGCTTTATAATTTCCCCAACTGGCAGATAAGTCTTGGCTGACAGGCTCCCGCCCAAGCCGCCGGGCGCAGTGCCTACTTATTATAATATGATCAATATAATAACAGCGGCAGAATGGAGATTTTTATGACTGACAGAGAGCTTATGTCCATTGCAAAAAAGGCGTCGATGAACGCCTACGTGCCGTATTCCCGTTTTCCGGTCGGTGCCGCGCTCGAGTGTGACGACGGCACGGTGTTCTCCGGCTGCAACGTCGAAAACGCCGCGCTCGGCAGCACGATATGTGCCGAACGCACCGCTTGCTGCAAGGCCGTCAGCGAGGGACATCGCAGCTTCGTGCGCATCGCGATATATGCCGACAGTGAGAACTGGTGTACTCCCTGCGGCGCCTGCCGTCAGTTCCTTGCCGAGTTCTCACCCGATATGGAGGTCCTGTGCGCCAAAGCCGGGGACCGCTATGTCAGCTATAAGCTGCGCGAGCTGCTGCCGCACGGCTTCAACTACTGATGGAGCTGGAGCAGCTCAGGATCTTTGCGGCCGTGGCCGGGGAAGGGAGCTTCACCGGCGCGGCACGGAAGCTGTATATCAGTCACTCTACGGTCAGCCGCGCCGTATCCGCACTTGAGGAAGAGCTTGGAGTGCGTCTCGTGGAGCGGGACAATCGCGTTTTCGGGCTGACGAGCGCCGGAGAGGTGCTGCTTGAGGAGGCCCGTAGGCTGCTGGCACAGGCGGAGACTGCCGCCGAGCGCGTAAAGGCCGCCGCAGAAAAACAGACGGGGGATAAAGATGCAGTATTTCAAGCCATATGAAGGCGATGAGCCGTATATTTTCATAAGCTATGCCCATGCCGACTCGGATGCGGTAATGAGCGTTGTCACGAATATGAACGAGCGGGGCTACCGTATCTGGTACGACGAGGGCATCGAGGTCGGCAGTGAGTGGCCGGAGTGCATAGCGAGCCATCTTGCCGGTGCCCAGCTGGTGCTTGCGTTTATCTCGAACAACTACATGAAGTCCGACAACTGCCGCCGCGAGATGCACTATGCCCTGTCTAAGCGCATCAGGATAATAAACATTTTCCTTGAAAACACGCAGATGACTCCCGGCATGGAAATGCAGATAGGCAGCATATTTGCCCTGATGCGGCAGAATATGAGTGACTCGGAATTTTACGGCAAGCTGTATTCCGCTCCGCTGCTGGATGCGGGGATGTTTGCCGATGCGCCGGCCGGCGAAACTGCAGCCGAAGCGCCGGTTCCGGAGCCGCCGAAAGCCGCCCCCGCCCCCGCGCCGAAGCCCGAAAAGCCGCACAAATCGAAGGAGCAGCCGCCGGAGACGGAGCGCCGCCGCAAAAAGCGCCTCGTCCGCCGTATCGTCTGGGGATCCATTGCCGTGCTGCTGCTTGCGGCGGTCATCACCCTCGGCACCATCGGCTACTTCACCGGCCTCATCGAGCGCCTGACTACCAACGTCGTCACCGTCGAGACCCTGCCGCAGAGCACGGCCGCCAGCTTCGAAAACGAGATATTCGAGCGCATTGCCCGCGACTATACCGGCATCGCGGACGGGGACATCGCCGTCTCCGACCTCGCCGGACTGCACGAGTTGTACATCATCGGCGGCGAGTATTATTTCGAGGACCCGACCATGTCGCTCCTCCTGCGCTCGAACCTGCCGGAGCAGGGGACGATACGCAGTCTTGACGACCTGAAATACTTCACCGGCCTTGACACCCTCTGGATCTGCGGCCAACAGCTTTCGTCGCTGGAGTCGCTGCCGACGCTGAACATCGAGCGGCTGAACATCTCGAACTGCCGCGTTGTGTCGCTTCAGGGGATAAGCAATCTCCCGAAGCTGCGAGAGATAACTACAGACGGATGTCCGCTCGGCGATCTCGGGGATATCAACCGCTGCCTCCAGATACGCAGCGCGAGCTTTATCGGCTCCAATCTGTCTGATCTTACGATCATGAAGCCGCTTACAAAGCTGACGGAGTTTACCGTGTCCGACTGTACGCTCGACGAGCTGCGGCCAATACTGCGTCACAGCGGCCTGACGAGCCTTGCCTGCTATAACTGTGACCTGCGCGGGAGCTTTTTTAAGAGCTTTGACCGTGAGCGGGGCATTGTCAGTCTGCTGCTCGACGGCTGCAAGCTCGACTCGGCAAATAATCTGAACGAGTTCAAGGGACTGACGGAGATATACATACTCGACAGCGGGGAGAATCTCGACTGGTCGGAGCTTGCGGATATAGACACGCTGAACCGCGTGTATGTGAGCGGATCGACCGAGAACGCCGTGAGAAGCGCCCTGACCGGCACCGACGTTTCGATAGAGGTTTTAATCTGAACATAAGCCGTATCGCGGGGCGTTTTCCCCCGATACGGCTTTAAAATATTTCGTTCATCTGCACAAAAAATACAGCAAAAATTTTTGCAGAAATACTGAATTTTTTCTTGACATACGGGCGATATATTGGTATATTATTAAAGCGCGTGTGCGAGAGCACGGGCGTATTATGCGATGAAGCGGGAGATTGCTCAGAAACTGAGGTAACTTCCGTGGAGTATGTCCGGTGCCGGGTGAATGTCCGGCGCGTAATCGGGCGGCTGGAACCTGATCCTTACACGCGTATATCGCTTGTACGGGGTTCGACCGGCTCAAAAGCCGGTTTGTTTTTCGGACAAGGTCTGATACGCACGGTTGTGTGTATAGAAAAGGTTTCATCCGTACGCATAGTTTCCGGCGGAGCCAATGCCGCCGCACAAAACGTACGAAAAGGAGAAAAAACATGGCAGCAACCAACAAGAACATGATCCGTATCCGCCTCAAGGCGTACGATCATCAGCTCATCGACAAGGCAGCCGAGACCATCGTTGAGGCAGCCAAGCGCACTGACGCAAAGGTCTCCGGCCCCATCCCCCTGCCCACCAAGACCGAGATCGTCACCATCCTCCGCGCAGTCCACAAGTACAAGGACAGCCGCGAGCAGTTTGAGCGCCGCACCCACAAGCGCCTTATCGACATCATGAGCCCGACCCAGAAGACCGTAGAGGCACTGATGAGCGTTGAAGTCCCCGCGGGCGTCGAGATCGAGATCAAGCTCTGAGCAAACCCTTTAACCCACCCACAAAACCCACACAAGTAAATGACCCATAGTCCGCAGCTTGCGTATGCGGACGGGTTAAGTCGTCAGCCTCCGGACGGGATCAGCTCCCGGACCATGCGAGACGACCAATAACCAATAGGAGGAAATACAATGAAGAAAGCCATCATCGGCAAGAAGGTCGGCATGACGCAGATCTTCGATGAGACTGGCAAGGTCATTCCTGTGACCGTCATCGAGGCAGGCCCCTGCGTGGTCGTTGCCAAGATGAGCAAGGACAAGGAAGGCTATGAGGCAGTCCAGTTCGGTTACGAAGAAGTAGCCGAGAAGAAGCTCAGCCAGCCCGAGCAGGGTCACCTGAAGAAGGCGGGCGTAGGCATGGTCAAGCACCTCAAGGAGTTCCGCCTTGAGGACAGCAGCAAGCTCGAAGTCGGCGACATCGTCAAGGCTGACGTCTTCGCAGAAGGCGACAAGGTCGACGTCACCGGTATCAGCAAAGGTAAGGGCTACGCCGGCGTTATCAAGCGCTTCGGCCAGGGCCGTACTCCCACCAGTCACGGCGGCGGCCCCGTTCACCGCCATGCAGGTTCCATGGGCTCCAGCACTGATCCTTCCCGCATTTTCCCGGGCAAGAAGCAGGCCGGCCACATGGGCGTGGATCAGGTCACCGTCCAGAACCTCGACATCGTCAAGGTCGACGCTGAGCTGAACATGATCGCTATCCGCGGCGCCGTTCCCGGCCCCAAGGGCAGCATCGTTTATATCAAGAACACTGTCAAGACCCAGCCCGTCAAGAAGGGCGAGGCCGCTGGCATCAGCCTCAACCCGCAGAAGGCTTCCGCTCGTGTCAACCCGCAGAAGGCTTCCGCCCGCAACAAGTAAAGAAAGGAGAGCAGCATAAATGCCTAAAGCTAACGTTTTCAATATGGCAGGCGAGAAGATCGGTGAGATCGAGCTCTCCGAGGCCATTTTCGGCATCGAGCCGAACAAGAGCGTCCTGCATGATTCCGTTAAGAATCATCTGGCAAACTGCCGTCAGGGCACTCAGAGCGCGCTCACTAAGGGCGAGGTTTCCTACTCCACCAGAAAGCCCTGGCGTCAGAAGGGCACCGGCCGTGCCCGCGCCGGCTACACCGGTTCTCCCGTGTGGACCCATGGCGGCGTAGCGTTTGCTCCCAAGCCCCGCGATTACAGCTACACCCTCAACAAGAAGGTCAAGCGTCTGGCTCTCAAGTCCGCTCTGTCCGCAAAGGCGGCGGAGAACGAGATCGTCGTCGTCGACGGCCTGAAGGTCGAGGAGATCAAGACCTCTGTTTTCAACTCCTTCCTTAAGAAGATCGGCGTTGAGAAGAAGGCTCTTGTCGTTACCGAGAGCGTGGATGAGAAGGTCGTCAAGTCCGCCCGCAACATTGCCGGCGTCGAGACCACCATCGCAAGCATCCTCAGCCCCTACATGATTCTCACCAACGGCGTTATGGTAGTTGACAAGGCTGCCCTCGCCAAGATCGAGGAGGTGTACGCCTGATGAAGACCGCATACGATATCGTTATCCGTCCCATCATCACCGAGCAGTCCATGGAGGATCTGGACATCAAGAAGTACGCATTTGAAGTTGCAAAGGACGCAAACAAGATCGAGATAGCAAAGGCTGTCGAGGAGATCTTCGGCGTCACCGTCGTCAAGGTCACCACCCTGAACGTCAGAGGCAAGGCAAAGCGTACCGGCGCTTACCCCATGGGTAAGACCGCCTCGTGGAAAAAGGCTGTCGTTAAGCTCAGTGCAGATTCCAAGAACATTGAGCTGTTCGAAGGCATGGTTTAAGGAGGAATAGAGAATGTCTATCAAAACTTACAGACCTACTACTCCTGCCAGACGTCAGATGACCGTTTCCGGTTTTGACGGTGTTGCAAAGCACGTCAAGCCCGAGAAGGCTCTCGTCGAGGTTCTCAAGAAGAACTCCGGCCGCAACAGCTACGGCCGCATCACCGTCCGTCATCAGGGCGGCGGCAACCGTCAGAAGTACCGCGTTATCGACTTCAAGCGTGATAAGACCGAGATGAGCGCAAAGGTGCTCCGTCTCGAGTACGACCCCAACCGCAGTGCGTTCATTGCACTGTGCGAGTATGAAGACGGCGAGCGCCGTTACATCCTCGCTCCCGTTGGCCTGAGCGTCGGCGACACCATCGTCTCCTCCGCTGCGGCTGACATCAAGCCGGGCAATGCACTGCCCATGGCTAACATCCCTGTCGGTACTGTTATCCACAACATCGAGCTGTACCCCG
>CAKTNU010000003.1 GCA_934589325.1 uncultured Oscillospiraceae bacterium
ACACCATACTCGCCCGCGACATCCGCCTCGAGGTCACACATGACGAGATAAAGGCATGGGCTGTCCAGTTCTGCTCCAATCCCGATAAGCTCTCCCGCAACCCCGAGCCGCTGTCCGTGGATGACATCATCGGCATCTACGAGCGCGCACTCAAGAAGTACATTACCGACTGATAAGTCTATAAAAAAGCGGCCCATGCATCCAAATTGGATGCATGGGCCGCTTTGCGTTCCTCACAGTTTATTTTCCGCAGATGTGCCGCGCAGCAGGTCACACGAGCGGAGGCTTATCATAGAATTTCAGGCAGCAGTCGCGTACATATTCCACTGCCGGCGGAAGCTGTCTGTCCGCCGACCACATGATATATATATCACGCACATGCATCTCGTCATCCAGCGGCACCGCGCAAATCGTCCCCGGCTCAAAACGCAGCATCGGAAGTATAGCTATGCCCTTCCCCAGGGATATCTGCGACAGCTGCTCTACCCAGTCGGCGGCATAGCGATCAATATTCGGGCGCAGACCGTGGCTGTGGAACATATCGTTTATCCATTTGTCAAGGTTGCGGTTCCTGTCGTAGCCGATCATCACCTCGCCTGCAATATCCTCGACACGCAGGCTCGCACGCTCCGCCAGCGGGTGATAGGCCGGCAGCATGACATAAAGCTGCTGTTTTGCAAACGGCCGTACCTCCAGCCCCTCGGTATCCTGAGTGCAGGAGAATGCAAGATCAACAGCGCCCCGCACCACGGCCTCCTCGAAATGCACCCGCTGGTGGTTCACTTCAAAGTTTATCGCAATATCCTTGAACTGCGGCAGCCGGGCAAAGGAGCTGAACATTTTGGGGACGAAGCGGTTGCAGTTGATGTATGAATAGGCAACGTTGACGATGCCTCCCATCGGGTTTCTGAGCTCTCTCATGCGCTCCTCAATATCATCTATCCCGTTTAGCACCGCCTTTGCCATCGGCAGCAGCTCAGCTCCGAAGCTAGTCAGCGCAATGCGCTTGCCGCTCTCGCGCACAAACAGCGGCACATTCAGCTCATGCTCAAGGCTGCTTATCGCATAGCTCAGCGTCGACTGCGTGATGTACAGCTTCTGCGCCGCCTTAGTGAAATGCAGCGTCTCCGCGACCTCGACAAAATAGTTCAGCTGCTGTAATGTCATTTCTCTGCCTCCGTGTCTATACTTTTACCGTCATTATATCAAGTCCTTCCCCACTCTGCAAGCCGTATTTCACCCCGCAGCGGTTCTGCCAAGCGGGACATTTACGGCTTTTGTGTAGTATATATCATATAAACTGCCAAAAATCAGTCCAAACGCTTGTCAAGATGCTGTCAATCAAGTATAATCAAAGCAGCGTTTGATACTAAATTTTCTATTGAACGAGGGAGAGAAACGTATGGCTCAGCTGCGACCCAAGATAGTGAAGCTCGCCAAGATAATAGGCGGCGCTTCCGGTATGCTCGTCAAGATAGACGAGAACGCCCCCGAATACTACTGCATGGCCGACATCGTCTCTGACGACGAGGCCGACATTGCCATTGCCGCCGGTCTGCGCAAGGAGCGCACAGCCGGATATCTGGCAGGCAAGGTCGGCAAGACTGTCGCCGAGATACAGCCCGCACTCGATAATCTCGTGTACTACGGCGTTTTCCGCCGCGTGTACAGCGAGGAGCTCGGCGAGGACACCTATTTCATGCAGATATTTGCCCCCGGCATCCTTGAAATGATGGTCAACAATCAGCCTCTCATGGCCGCGCATCCCGAAGTAGGCCGCGCCTTTGAGGAGTACACCCGTCTGCGCATGCAGGCAATGGGTCCGATACTGCCCGACGGATATGGTCTTATGCGTGTCATTCCCGTCGAGAGTGCTATCGAGGGCATCCCCGGTGTTACCGAGGATGAGCGCCTTTCCTATTATCTCAATAAGTATGACACCTTCTCCGTCTCCCCCTGCTCCTGCCGCGCATCCCGCACCCTGCTGGGCGACGGCTGCGGCCACCTCGCCGAGGATATGTGTGTGCAGATGGGCAAAGGCGCGGAGCACTACATCCGCTCCGGCCGTGCGCGTCAGATAAGCCGCGAGGAGGCCTATGAGATAATAAAGCGCGCTGAAGAGAACGGGCTCATGCATGACATTCCGAACATTGAGGGTGTCGGAGAGACCTCAGCCATCTGCAACTGCTGTGCATGCGCATGCTTCGGCCTGCGGGCCGGCATGATGTTCGGCGCACGTGACGCAATACGTTCCAACTTTGTCGCCGAGGTCGACGAGGCCAAGTGCGTAGCCTGCGCCCAGTGCGTCGAGGTATGTCCCGGCAACGCGCTGAAGCTCGGCCAGAAGCTCTGCTCCACAAACGACACCTCCGCCCCGAAATATACCAAGATAACCGAGACCTTTAACTTTGCCAAGGCTGTCAACGAAAATTACCGCGAGAACCGCGAGGATGTCATGCCCAGCGGCACTGCTCCCTGCAAAGCAGCATGTCCCGCACATATCCCCGTACAGGGCTACCTCAAGCTCGCCGCACAGGGGCGTTATACAGAGGCTCTTGAGCTCATCAAGACCGAAAATCCCTTCCCTGCCGTCTGCGGACGCATCTGCAACAAGCGCTGCGAGGCCGAGTGTACCCGCGGCGATGTCGACGAGGCCGTCGCCATAGATGAGGTCAAGCGCTTCATCGCTGACCATGATATGCACGAATCTACCAGATTTGTCCCGAAGATGGTCAACCAGATAGGCCGGCCGTACACCGAGAAGATAGCCGTCATCGGCGCAGGCCCAGCCGGTATGAGCTGTGCCTACTACCTCGCTGTCAAGGGCTATCCTGTCACCGTGTTTGACCGCAGCCCTGTCCCCGGCGGCATGCTCACACTGGGCATCCCCTCCTTCCGTCTGGAGAAGGATGTCCTCAACGCCGAGATAGACATCCTCAAAGAGATGGGGATCGAGTTCCGGTGCGGAGTCGAGGTCGGCAAGGACGTCACCATTCAGCAGCTCCGTGACGAGGGCTATAAGGGCTTTTATCTCGCGATCGGCGCGCAGAGATCTGCAAAACTCAATGTCCCCGGCGAGGAGCTTGAGGGCGTGTTCGGCGGCGTAGACTTCCTGCGCGAGGTCAATCTCGACAGGAAGCCCGCGATCGGCAAAAAATGTGCCGTTATCGGCGGCGGCAATGTCGCAATGGACGTCTGCCGCAGTGCTGTACGTCTCGGCGCGGACGAAACCTACATAATCTACCGCCGCTCCCAGAGCGAGATGCCAGCTGATCCCGAAGAGGTCAAGGAGGCTCGCGAGGAAGGCGTGCGGTTCCGCTTCCTCAATGCTCCCGTTGAAATCGAGGGCAAGGACGTCAAGGTCTGCGCCATAAAGGTCGAACTGATGGAACTGGGCGAGCCCGATGAAAAAGGCCGCCGCAGACCCGTCGGCACAGGTAAATATGAGCGCATCGAGGTAGACAGCGTTATCGGCGCCGTCGGTCAGACCGTTGATTGGGGCACACTCGACGTCGGCGCACTCAAGACCACGAAGAAGAACACCGCCGAGGCCGACGCGCTCACCTATCAGACCGCCCAGCCTGACATTTTCGTCGGCGGTGACTGCTTCACCGGCCCGAAATTCGCCATTGATGCGATAGCCGCCGGCAAGGAAGCCGCCATTTCTCTGCACCGCTATGTGCATCCCGGGCAGACTCTCACTGCCGGCCGTGATCGCCGCGAGTATCATGCACTCGACAAGGAGCATGCGCTAATCGGCGTCGGCGGCTTTGACAAAGAGCACCGTCAGACTCCGGGCTACAACGCCGCGAAAGCCAAGACCTTCTCCGATGCCCGCGTCACATTTACCGAAGAGCAGGTTCGCAGGGAATGTGCCCGCTGCCTAGGCTGCGGCGCGACCAAGGTCGACAGCTATCTCTGCATCGGCTGCGGCCTCTGCACTACCAAATGCAAGTTTGACGCAATACATCTCAAGAAGGTGCGCGACTGGCATGCCGCCCCCTTTGAGGCAATGCCCATAAAGGTCGCCGAAAATCTTGTAAAGCGTACCGGCGGCATAGTCAAGAAGGCGGTCACGAAATAATGCACGAGCTTGGCATCTGTGACGCGCTGCTCAAGATGGTCGACGGCATTGCCAAGGACGAGCAGCTCGTCTGCGTGAAAAAAATAAGCGTAGAAGTCGGCTCCCTGTCCGGTGTTGTCCCGGCATACCTCGCCGATTGCTGGGAGGCCGTGACCGACGGCACGCCGTATCAAACCGCCGAATTTGTCGTTGAGACCCTGCCCGGCACCGCACAGTGTATCGACTGCGGCGAGAAATTCACCGCGGATCTCGAAAACCTGATCTGCCCCCGCTGCGGCAGCAGGAAGCTCACCCCGCTGTCCGGCCGCGGCCTGACCCTAAAAGAGATCGAAGCGGAATAAAGATAAGCTTTCAGCCGAGACCCGCTGCGCTGGGCTCTCGGCTGAAGGGGCGGCTCGCTGCGGCGCGAACTCTGCGAGGCTTCTTTGATAAACTAAAAACGAGGACTGTAACATACAGTCCTCGTTTTCATATATTCATGCTGTCAAAACACTGCAGGTGCGTACCTTAGAACACGTCCTCAACGACCTTAGACGGCGGGGTCTCAACTATTTCGGGGTGCTGGCAGATATAGCGGAAGGCCTGAAGGAACTGGGCGTAGTAATGTCCGTCGACGGTGCGTTCGTCCATAACGAACTTGCAGTCGACGTACTTCCGGTCGACCATATTGCCGTGCCGGTCAAGCTCATACGCATGCCGTTTTGCGCCAAAGGAGATGAACACGGGCAGAGTGCCGAAGTTATAGATATGGTGGTAGACAGGCCCGATACGGAGCGAACCCAGATCGGTGATTATCATTGAGCCGTGGAAGGGACTGGCATCGAGCAGGCTCTGCGGCAGCAGACCAAAGTAATCCAGTATGCGGACTATCGTCAGCGCAAAGCGGAGCAGGAAGCGCGGAGCCTTGCAGAATGCCTCCGCAACATCCTCGGTATTGTTGTTGCCCTCGACGGTCTTTATTTCGTCTATTTTTTCGTTCATCTTACGATAGACATCCAGAACCGTATCCGTCGGCTCAAAGACTACCTTTATCGTCGTCTCCGTCGCATCAATGGCAAGAGAGCGCTTGACGGTCATGACGACCTCGATATTGTCCCTCGCGTATATTCTGCGGCCGACGACAAAGCGGTTCATGCCGGGCAGCATTGAAACGCCGCGTATATACGCCGCAATTATAAAATGCAGTATGCCTATGCCCTTATAGCCGTCGACTCTCAGCTTGCGCAGACGGCGATCCACCTCGGAGACCTCAAAAGACTCCTCATACTGATTGCACGCGTCGTTTCTGGTGGGCATTATAAACGGGACGAACTTTGCAAATGCCGGGAGTGAACGCAGCAGACGTCCCTCCTTGCGGTCGCCGAAGCGACGCTTGTATCTGCTCATATGTATCCCCTCCGAATAAAGTTTCAATTTTTTAAGCATTGCCATTATACAGGCTTTGCGTCAATATTACAAGAGCAATATTCAATAAATGCTTAAATTTTGTTAAATTTTCAAAAACCGGCAGCGTGTCATAGCATTGCCAGTATCTCTTCGAGCCCGAAGCTGCCCATCGGTGCAAGCCTTCCCTCCCGGTCAAGCGCACGGATACCGTCCTTGCCGGCAAGCATGGCGCTGCAGGTCTCACCCTCCTGAAGTATAAGCTCATCAAGCGCGAAATCATGACGGAACAGCCAGACGTCCTCAAATCTGCCCGGAACACGGCGCGATGCTACTCGTTCTCCGCACATCTCATTCAGGATCAGCCCCGTCTCCTCGCGTACCTCGCGCAGCGCGGCCGAGAGGCTGTCGTCCCCGGCCAGCGCCGATCCGCCGGTGCACTCCCACATATTCGGGAAACCTTTGTTCGGCGAACGCTTGGTCAGAAGATACTCTCCATCACGGTTTTTTATCCACACATATACAACAAGGTGGTACTCTCCGTCTCCCATCGGATCGGAGCGTCTATGCAGTCGCCCGGTCTGGCAGCGGTCGGCATCGTACACATCCCACAGCTCATCCCCGCCGCACTGCCGGTTCAGCCAGCTCTGCACCTGACGGAACAGAAGCGGCTGTATCTCGGGATAGGTCAGCTGTCCCCTGTCGGGCAGCATATCAAACAGCTTTGTCTCCGCTATCTCCGACTCCGGAAGCTCACCGATCATATCGATCTCCGCAAAGTACAGCATGCCATAGTCGGTAATGCCGTCCTCCTCAACACTGTATACGCACACCCGGTCGACCGTGAATATCTCGGCTCCCGTCTCCTCATACAGCTCGCGGCGCACCGCGGAGTCGATATCCTCGCCCGGTTCGCGGTGTCCGCCAGGCAGTTCCCATGTGCCGCGCTGCTTGTGTCGGCTAAGCACCCACCGCCCGCCGCAGCGTGCCGCAGCAACTGCGTATTTCAGCGGCACTTCTGCGTCTGCGCCGCAAAATTCAACACATATATCCATAAATACTCCTCCGTATGAAGGCTTTTTTAAAGATTATACCAATTAGGCTATTGGTATAATAATATTGTTTGCCGCAAAAATCAAGTCGCTCTTTATTTTTTCGCGCAAATAGGGTATAATCCCGGTATAAGCCATATAAGGAGGATCAAATATGAAGCAATATTTTGAGATAGTGGACGTCATGGCCCGTGAGATATTGGATTCCCGCGGCAACCCGACCGTCGAGGTCGAGGTCACGCTCGACGACGGCACAGTCGGCCGTGCGGCCGTGCCATCCGGCGCGTCGACCGGTATGTACGAGGCCTGCGAGCTGCGCGACGGCGACAAGAGCCGCTATAACGGCAAGGGCGTGCTGCTCGCGGTGGAAAACGTCAACCACGAGCTGGCCGAAGCTCTGCTCGGCATGAACGTTCTGGATCAGACCTCTATAGATAAAATGCTCATCGACATCGACGGCACCCCGAACAAGACCCGCCTCGGTGCAAACGCCATCCTCGGCGTTTCCCTTGCCTGCGCAAAGGCGGCGGCCGCCGCGACCGGCGTAAGCCTTTATAACTATATCGGCGGCGTCAATGCAAAGACTCTGCCCGTGCCGATGATGAATGTTCTCAACGGCGGTCAGCATGCCGCCGGCTCTAATGTCGACATTCAGGAGTTCATGATAATGCCCGTCGGTGCCGACAGCTTCCATGAAGCACTGCGCATGTGCGCCGAGGTGTTCCACGCGCTCAAGAAGGTCGTCCCCGCATCCGGCGTCGGCGATGAGGGCGGCTACGCCCCGAATCTCGACAGCGACGAGGACGCACTGAAAGCTCTTGTTGCTGCAATAGAAAAGGCCGGATACAAGCCCGGTGAGGATTTCCGCATCGCAATAGACGGCGCGGTCTCCGACTGGTACAGTGAGGATGACAAGTGCTACCACCTGCCCAAGCGCGGCACGGTCATGACGAGCGAAGAGATGGTCGATATGTGGGAGAGCTTCGTCGACAAGTATCCGATAGTGTCCATTGAAGACGGCATGGGTGAAAACGACTGGGAAGGCTGGCAGCTCATGACCCGCCGCCTCGGTCACCGCATCCAGATAGTCGGCGATGACCTGTTCGTCACAAATGTTGAGCGCATCAAGAAGGGTATCGCTCTCGGCGCCGCAAACTCCGTGCTGATAAAGCTCAATCAGATCGGCACTCTGACCGAGACGCTTGATGCGATACAGACCGCTCACCGCGCAGGCTGGACTGCCGTCGTATCGCACCGCTCCGGTGAGACGGAGGATACCACTATTGCCGATATCTCCGTCGCCGTGAATGCAGGCCAGATAAAGACCGGCGCTCCCTCCCGCACTGACCGTGTCGCCAAGTATAATCAGCTTCTCCGCATAGAGGAAGAGCTCTTCGATGCTGCCGAATATCTCGGCAAAGACGCGTTTTTCTCCATAAAATAATGCACAAATATGAAAACAGCCCTTGCGGATTTGCTCCGCAAGGGCTGTTTGTTTTTTGTCTTGTTCCCGCTCACACTTCAAATATCACAGGTGCGCCGTGGCAGGAATACTTGCCGTTTTTGACTTTGGCGGTGCCGCCGGTCACCAGATCGGTATACCTGCCGTCAGGTACGGGGACTTCTACGTCGGCGGACTTGGCATGCAGGCTGAACACTCCTACGAAGCGTTTGTCTCCGCTGCCGCGTTCGAGAACGGCGATGTCATTTTCATCGTCGGCCGATGCCAGGAAGTAATCCGAAGCACCGAAGCGCTGCTTCACCTCGTACAGCTGCCGGAGCAGCGCGGAAATATCCCGGCCGCCGCGGTCTATCGGCTCGCGCTCAAACAAGCTCGGTGCATGGTCGTTTTCAAACTCCTGCCCGGCATATATCAGCGTCGTCCCCTTGAGGAAGTACAGGAATGACGTGAAATTCTCAAGCTCGGCCTGTCCCTTCACAAATGAGCATATGCGCGGCTGGTCATGATTTTCGAGGAAGCGGAGCTTATTGTAATTTGCGGGATATATCGCCTCCTGAAAATTCAGCATATCTAGGTAATGGCTCAGCACGATTTCGCCGCGCAGGTACTTGTCAAAGGCCTCGCGGACATCGTATTCATACTCGATGTCAAACGCCTCAAACTCATCATAGTCAAGTGCGGAATAGATACCGCGGCGGCGGGCATAGCAGCCGTAGCTCTGGTGCACGGTCTCCGCAAGCCATATGCAGTCGGGATTCACGCGCTCCACCGCGGCTCTCGCCCTGCGCCAAAACTCCAGCGGCACAAAGGACGCAACGTCACAGCGGAACCCGTCGACTATCTTCGCCCACATCACGAGCGAATCTATCTGATAATCCCACAGGGCACGGTTATTATAATCCAGATCAATAACGTCCGCCCAGTCGCCTATCTTGTTTCCGGGGCGGCCGTCACTGCCGTGATAGAACCACTCTGGATGCCCGGCATACAGCGTTGAATCCGGCGAGGTGTGGTTATACACAACGTCTATCATGCATTTCATGCCTCGCTCATGGATAGCGTCGACCAGTGTACAAAAATCCTCCATCGAACCGTATGCTGGGTTTACGCTGCGGTAATCGCGGTTCGCGTATGGGCAGCCGAGGCTCCCCTTTTTCCCCGCAACCCCGATAGGGTGTATCGGCATGAACCAGATTATATCCGTCCCAAGCGCCTTTATACGGTCAAGATCGGGGATGACGGCGCGGAACGTCCCCTCCGGCGTATGATTGCGGACGTATATCGAATATATGACCTGTCTTTGAAGCTGTGTATCGGTATTGACTGCCATGATAATACCTCCTGACAATTTTATAGCCTGATTTTAACATAAACATTCAGAATAGTAAAGCGGCACGAGACGCCCCGTGCCGCTTATATCACAGCTTATTTCTGTATTCGTTTGCGCTTACACCCTCGAGCTTCTTGAAGGTGCGGGCAAAATGTGCGGTGTCGGAGTAGCCGACCATCTCGCAGATATCGCCGATGCGGAGCTTCGGATCCGCCAGGAGCTGCTTTGCAGCCTTGATTCGGACCGAGTTAAGAATATCATAAAAGCTCTTCCCCGCATATTTATTCAGCTGCTTCGACAGATGCCACTGTGAGATATAGCAGTAGTCTGCGACATCCTGAAGCGACAGCTTTTCACGGTAGTGCAGCTCTATATACGCGATAGCCTGATTGACGATGAAATTCCCTGCCTGATGCTCCTCAGCCTCGTCCTGCGGGAGCTGTTCGAGCTTCTGCGTCATGGCGGCGAGTGCCTCGTCTATCTCATCCATCTTCGACGGCTTGAGCAGAAAGCGCGTCACACCGAGCCGTATCGCCTGCTGCGCATAGTTGAAATCGCGATAGCCCGTGAGAACGCATATCTGCATCTCCGGAAACTCGCTTTTCAGCCCTGCCAGCATGGTCAGGCCGTCCTGATTCGGCATACGTATGTCCGTAAACACTATATGCGGGCGCAGCTGGCGTATCAGCGCGGCACCGCTGGCGGCATTGTTCGCCGTACCGACGACGCAGCAGTTATACTCCTCCCACCTGACCACCTTCCGCAGACCCTCGACGATGATGCGCTCATCGTCAATGAGTACGACCCGATACATATTCTCGCCCCCGTTTCATGCCTATTTTATAACATCCGGCGTTCCGACGCAAGCCTCAGCCCTTTACCGCGCCTGCCGTCAGGCCTTTGATGATGTTCTTCTGCAGCAGAACGTAGACCACCAGCACCGGTATCACGACCAGCACCACCGAGGATGCCATGAGTCCGTAGTTAACGCCCGCCTGCGAGCTTATCTCATTGAGGAGCCCGGTAATGGCTCTCTCCTGCGGATAGCGCAAGAAGAAGGACTGCGTGAACAGGTCGTTATAGCTCCAGAGGAATGCGAATATCGCAACAGTTGCAAACGAGGATTTCGCGGCGGGTATGATGATGTGGAAATATATCTGGAACACATTGCAGCCGTCGAGATATGCGCTCTCCTCAAGCTCGATCGGGACGGACTGGATAAAGCCCATGAGAATGATTATCGCGAAGCACAGGTTGCCCGCTATCTGCGGCAGGATGACCGCAAGCAGGCTGAGCCAGCGGTTTCCGGTACCGGCGATGCCGAGCATGACCTCAAGCCGGAACACGGGGATTATCGTTGAGAACACAGGGAACATCATTCCGGCCATTATCAGGCTGTAGAGCAGATTGCGGCCGCGGAAGCGGTAGCGTACCAGCCCATAGGCCGCAAGTCCCGCGAGTATGACGACGAACACCGTCACCGTGCCGGAAATGATAAAGCTGTTGAGATAGGCGTTTTTAAAATCCGAGCGTTCCCACGCGGTTATATAGTTTTCCCACGTGAAAGCGTCGCCTATCGGGATTGAGAACGAGTCGGAGAGAATGAGCCCCTTCTTTCGAAAGGAGTTGAGTATGACCCAGATGAACGGGTACACCGTTGTCAAGCCCCAGAAGCAGAGGACGATATAGGTAAACAGCTTGGATGGAGTGAATTTTCTGTTATACACGGTCTTTCCTCCTCAAATATCGTCCGAGGGTCTGAACACCCTGTTGCTTATCTGCGACAGCACAACACCCAGCACAACTATGAGTACCGCTATAGTGGAACCGTAATCGACGTTCATCCGGTTGAAAGTCTGGTCGTACATATATGTACCGGTCAGCCAGCCCAGATTCTCCGGCATACCGGCGCCGAACATGACCCATGGCAGGTCAAAGACCTTCAGCGCACCGGTAATAGCGAGCACAAGGCAGGTGCAGAGGACATTGCGCAGCAGGGGCAGCGTGATATAGCGCGTCCTGCGCCAGCCGTCCGCACCGTCCAGTGCGGCGGCCTCATAGAGATCCTGGGAAATGTTGTTGAGCCCGGTCACTATGATGACAAAGTAAAAGCCGACGTACTGCCACATGACCGGCATGAACATTGTAAACAGGAAGTGCGCCTGATCCTTCCAGTCCAGCCATTCAACGACCATTTTGCCGTTGGCCTTTATCTCATAGTCAAGCTGTCCCCAGCTCAGAAGCATCTGATTGACCATGCCGCCCTTGTAGAGGAACATGAGGTTGAACATAAGGCCGAGCGCCGTAGCGGAAATGACTATGGGGAAAAAATATATTGTCCGGAATACCTGCGCACCGACGCGTATCGTATCTACCAGCAGTGCGAGTATGAGCGCAATGCCTACCTGAAAAACGATGGTGCAGAGAATAAGCAGCATCGTATTTTTAAGCGCGACGCGCATATACGGGTCTGTGAACAGCCGCTGATAGTTCTCATACCACGGCTGATTCACGCCGTCCGCTGCCCGGCCGAGACCGCCGATATTCAGGAAGGTATTGATTATGTTCTGAATAAACGGATAATATAGGAAAACGATGAGAAACAGGAACGCCGGGATAAGGAATATCAGCAGCGGCGATTTTTTCTTGTATATCATTGAAGAATTCATCGGCAGCACCGTCCAATATCGGATTTGTAGCGCCCCCGGCTCCGCCGGTATGTGAAGCACGGGATACCATGATGCGGAGACAGGGCCGCTGCCAAGCAGCAGCCCTGTCGGGAATTAGGTGAATATAGACTGTCTATCAGCTTTTAGTTCAGTTGAGCTTGATTGCGGACTCGACTGCGTCATGAGCGCTGATCTTGCCGGTAACAACATTCTGGATGTTGCCGAACAGGTCGCCCTTGGCCTCGCTCGTGATGGTATCCTGCACTGCGCCGACAACGCCGGTGATATTGGCGTTCGCATCAGCGGCGGACTGCTGAAGAGCATTCAGGCCGGAAGGCTTTGCACCGTTGACAAGTGCGGTGACCTCGGTGGTAACGAAGGTGCTGAGGACCTCATCGGAGGTGAGCTGGGATACAAACTGCACTGCCGCCTCACGCTTTGCGGGATCGTCCCAAGCCTTGCGGGTGATGAAGTAGCCCATAGAAATGCCGCCGATGGCCTCGGAAGCCTTGCGCTCGCCCTTTGCAGGGACATAGGATATGGCATAGTCGTCAAGATTGTCGCCATGGTTCTCGGTGAAGTAGCCGACCTTCCAGGAGCCGTCTATCAGGAATGCCGCCTCGCCCTCGCCGAACATTGCAACGGTCTCAGCGTCGCCGGCGGTCAGGGTGTTCTTGGGGAAGAAGCCGCGCTCGTACAGCTCCTTGAGATCGTTAAGTGCGCCGATCCACTTCTCGGCAGCAGCGTCATCGACGAGCTTGCCGTCAGCGCCAATGGTCGGGACCTCGAGCTGATTGTCGATGCTGCCGTTATTCATTACGGCGAACTCGAACCAGTAGTGCGGAACTTCAACGAGAGAGCAGGCGATGGGGGTGTAGCCGGCATCCAGAATGGTCTGGCAGTCGGTCAGGAACTGATCCCAAGTGTAGTCGGGGCCAGGCACCTCAACATTGCAGGCATCAAGAACGGCCTTGTTGACGAACATATTCTCCCAGTATCCGGAGGACGGGACTGCATAGTGCTTTCCGTCGGAGGCAACAGCCATCATGCTTTCCTTCATGTTGGCCGCATAGTCGGGATACTCTGCGCGTATCTCCTCGATGGAGACGACCTTGTCAGCGGTTATGAAGGGCTCTGCGTCGGCGTTAGTGAAAAAGAACAGAACGTCAGGCTCGGAGCCGGTCTCGAAGTCAGTCAGGACCTTGGCTTTCCACTCCTCGTTGGAGGTGCCGGAGCCGTCGTTGACCTTGTTGCCGGTGGATTCCTCGTAGGCTGCAACAGCGGCCTCAAAGTTTTTGCGGTTGCCGTCATCGCCGCCGTAGGAAGTCACGACGTTGAGCGTAACGGAAGTCTTGGCCGGCTCATTTGCGCCGTTGCCGTCTGCGGGCTTATTCGTATCCTGGGCGGGAGCCTGATTGCCGCAGGCACACAGCGCGAATACCATTACCACAGCAAGAAGCAGTGCTATGACTTTTTTCATGTTGTTTTCTCCTCATAAAAATTTTTAGTGTGACACCTCGGTGTCCTTGGCTTTAGTTTAGATTATTTCAACATGAAAGGTAATAGCCTCGCTTGCCTTTTCTTGCCCGTGCTTGTTCATAATCAGTCAGGCAGAACAATTTTCGCCAGAATACGCCCTTCCTGCGGCTCCGTGACCGTGAAAGAGTATCTGTCGCCATATATCAGGCGCAGACGCTGATTCACATTCTTTATCCCGACGCTGCCGCGCTGCGGCCTCTCCGGGTCAAAAGGCTTATCCGAGCCAAGCGAGCGGCGCACGCTCTCCCAGTCGGCTTCCGACATTCTGCCTTCGTGCTCTACCTCAAAGCGAAGCCCGTCGCCGCTCCTGCAGGCGCGGATGCACAGCTCGCCGCCGGAGCGCGAAATGTCGTGCTCCACAGCATTCTCGATTATCGGCTGGAGCATAAGGCGCGGTATCTGCCTGTCAAGCAGGGCGGGATCTATTTCTCGCCGCACGGTGAGCCTTTCACCCAGCCGCTCCTTTGTGATATACAGATACGCATCGACATATTTCATTTCTTCCGCCAGCGGCACCTGCGAGCGGCCGTCCCGTCCTACGGCGGCATCGAGCATGGTGGAGAGCGCCTCTATCATCGAACAGACCTGTTCGTTGTCGGCAAGGCGTGCTTCCCAGTTGATTATTTCAAGCGTATTGTTCAGAAAATGCGGATTTATCTGCGACTGCAGCGCCTTTATCCGCGCTTCCTGCAGAGCCTGCTGCTCCAGATATATCCGGTCGAACTGGTTTTTCAGCTCCGCGGACATGGAGTTGAAGTGGCTGTACAGCTGCCTGAACTCCTGACTCGGCGCATCCTCCGTTATGACATAACCGCGCTCACCTGCCTGCACCCGGCTGTTTGCCTCAATGAGTACATCCACGGGATGGTTGATGTTGCGATGAAACAGCAGGATTATTATCAGGATGAGCGGCAGAACGAGCAGGATTATGAGCAGTATTGCATATCTGAGCACCGGCATAGTGCTCCAGATACTGACCTGCATGGTCTGCGCCGTGAAACGCAGCTCATGCCCCTCGACCTCGGCCGTATATTCGGTCATAACTGGGTTTATGCCGCCGTCATCGGCCGATGTGTCGAGCGCTATGCGCACATCGTCTATATCCAGCTCCGCCCCGCGTATGCCGCTGATATTATACAGCGACTGCAGAAGCGTGCTTTTTTCAAGCCCCATGACCATCAGCGCATACGGCCGGAAGCTGTTGTCCAGGAGGTTCCGCGCCATATACAGGCTGCCGTCCACGGTGAAGAAAAATATCCCGGAGTCGGCGTCGCCTATACGCTCCTTGGCTGCGGGTAGGATATTGTCGGTATAATTTCGCAGCAGATTATATTTCGCGCTGCCTTGAGCCGCGGCATATGGGTGCAAGTCAAGACCTTCGTCGAGAAATGATATGTATATCACGCTGAAGCTCGCATTGCGCGAGTACTTCTGCGAGAGATATTCGGTGACGGAACGATATATGCCGACCTTGTCGTGCGTGTGCTGATACTCGCGATATGCCTGACGGACTATTCCCTCATATGACACGGCTTTTGAATCTTCGATGGCCGAAGCAAGGCGCAGCTCGACCTGACGCATGGCGTTCTCCGCGCCGGCGTCGGCCGTCTCCTTTATGGTCCTGTCATAATAATAGTTCAGCGAGGCCGCCGCCACGGTCGTGACGATGATTATCGGCAGTATCCAGCACAGCAGCGTAGCCAGAGTCAGCCCCCACTTGAGCGAGCCGGGGCTCCGTTTGCCCGTCGCCATATTATCAGTCCTTTCCGGTGTTTCTGCGCGGTCAAAGTGCGGCCGCCGGCAATGCGTTCAGATCCGCGGGCGCTGACTCGCTCCTCCGCCTGTTTTCAAAAAGCCGCTATAAGGCCAGGTAGCGCCCTATAGCGGCTGTAGAGTTTGATATTATAGTGCCAGAAAGCTCTTCCAGGCGTTTATATACCCGTCGGCCTTTTCCTTTGTCTCGGCCTCGGCCGCCATGCGAAGCAGGGGCTCGGTGCCGGAAAAGCGGCAGATGACCCAGCTTCCGTCCTTAAAGTAGACCTTGCAGCCGTCCTCGCGGCTGATATGGTCTACTCCGTCTCCGAAGTCCGGGCAGGCCAGCTGCTCAAACAGCAGTCTCTGCAGCTCGGCCTTGCGCTCGTGCGTCATCGTAAAGGACGCCTCTGCGTAGGCAAGCTCGCCGTAAAGCTCACATATCTCACGGTAGAGCTCCGACAGCTTTTTCCCTGTAACTGCCAGCATCTCCACCAGCAGCGATGCGGCATAGATTCCGTCCTTGCCGGAAATATGACCCTTGACAGCAAGGCCGCCGGAGCTTTCGCCGCCGATTATCGCGTCCGTCTCCGCCATCTTCGCAGAGACCCATTTGAAGCCGACCGGCACCTCATAACACTTCTGCCCAAGCCCTTCGGCCACACGGTCGAGCAGGTGCGTCGTGGAATTGTTTCTTACGCACGGGCCGCTCCATCCGCGGTACTTGACGAGGTAGTAGTACAGCAGCACAAGCAGCTTATTCGGGTGCACAAACTTGCCCTCGTCGTCGATGACGCCGAGCCTGTCCGCATCGCCGTCAGTCGCGATGCCGAGGTCACAGCGGTATCTGTCCAATACGACCGCCGACAGCGGCCCCATCGTCTCCTCGTTCGGAGCAGGCAGCTTGCCGCCGAAGAGAGTGTCGTGCCTGTCGTGGATTATCTCAAGGTCGCAGCGGCAGGTCATGAGTATCATGCTGAGGCAGGTCTGGCTCACCCCGTACATCGGGTCGAGCGCTATGCGGAGCTGTGCCTTCTTTATGGCCTCTACATCTATCGCCGCAAGGATGCTGTCGATATACTCGTTCGACGGATTATATTCGCCTATGAGCCCTTCAGCCAGCGCCTTGTCATAGTCGAGGCTTCTGACATCATCCTCCGTGAGCTTTTCTATCTCGGCCTCTATCCTCGCCGTGACTTCGCGGTCAGCGTCGCGGCCGCCTGCAGTAAAGACCTTGATACCGTTGTATATCGCCGGGTTATGGCTTGCCGTGACTGCCATACCGTATGGCATGCCGTGCGTCTTTACGACAAACATCATAAGCGGCGTCGGCGATGAACGGTTGACCATGTAGACTCTGAAGCCGTAGCCGGCAAGCACCTCGGCCGCCCAGTGCGCAGACTCCTTTGACAGGAAACGCCTGTCGTAGCCGACACATATCTCCGCGCCCGCGTGCCCCTCTTTCAGCATCAGTTCGCAAAGTCCCGCCGTCAACAGGCGGATATTTGCCTTTGTAAAGTCGTCGGCGATAATGGCACGCCATCCGCCGGTGCCGAATTTTATCATGTTTTTCACCCCATAATTATTTCTGCGCTGCAAATATTTCCGGCCGGTATTACCGGCAGAGCATCCGTTTTCATGCCGTCGGCAATGATCTCCCGCACGCCCTTATGGACGCCGTCGGGATTCGTCACATGGATATTATATACGCCTCCGCGCCACTTACGCGTCACGGAAAATTCCTTCCAATCGGAGGGGATACAGGGGTCTATACGCAGGCAGTCGAAGTCCGGCTTCACGCCGAGGATATACTGCGTCGCGGCATAATACGCCCAGCCGGAGGAGCCGGTCATGAACGGGTGCCGTGCGCGGCCGAAGGCCGTGTGGCTCTTGCCGACGACAAACTGGCAGTAGGAGTACGGCTCCGACTGACGTATTTCTATTTTATCATTTTGCAGCGCCGGACACAAGGCATTATAGAATTTTATTGCGCGGTCTCCGCGTCCGAGCATCGCCTCGGCACACCACGCCCACGGATTCGGATGGCTGAATATCGCACCGTTCTCCTTGAGTCCGGGGTAAACTCTCGTGACAAAGCCGATCCCGTCGTCGGGCTTGGTGTAGCATGGCGCATTGAGCATAAGGCCGAAATCGGTATAAAGATACTCGTCGACGCTGTCCATGGCCTTTATGCCGCGCTCATACGGCGCGGCGCCGGACAGCACCGCCCAAGTGTTCGACTCCATATGGACGCGGCCCTCTTCATCGCTCTGCGTACCGATCCTGCGTCCGTCCGCGGTTATGCCTCGGATGTACCACTTGCCGTCCCAAAGCACGCTCTCGCAGTTGGCTCTTACATCTGCCGCAAGCGCCGAGTACTTCTCTGCGTCGGCGCCGCGCCCGAGCCGCCTCGCCAGTGCAGTGAAATTGTTCAGCGCCCAGTAATGCAGGAAGCTGACCATCGCACTCTCGCCGCCGCCTAGGTTCAGGCAGTCGTTCCAGTCGGCGCGCAGCCCCCTGCATATGCCGTTCCTGCCTATCTGCCGCGCCGAGAAATCGAGTATGCGCTGCATATGCTCATATACCGTCCCCTCGCCGCCGTCGGCATAGCTTATCACCTCGTCGGCAAAGCCGAGCTCGCCCGTTTCCTTTATATACTGTACCACCGAGCTTACGAGCCAAAGCGCATCGTCCGCGCAGGCGTCCTTTATGCCGTGGACTATCTGGCTCTTATCCGGCGTCGGGATGACCGTGGGCGATTTGAAGGACTGCTGTTCCTGCTCCGGCTCAAACCAGCGCGGCTCAAACAGGTGCAGCCCGTAGCCCTCGTTTGTCAGGGCGCGCATGAGCTCTACTATCCTGCTGCGGCACTTTGCCGGGTTTGAGTGCGGCACGGTCATCGCATCCTGTGCCGTATCGCGGTAGCCGAGACCGACGCGTCCGCCGACCTCAATGAACGACGTGAAGCGCGAGAACATAACATTTATCTCGCTCTGGTACAGGTTCCATATATTTATCTCCGTGTTCATGCCTTCATTCGGCGTATCTATCTGAAGGCAGCTCAATTTATCGTCCCAGAACTTTGCAAGACGCCGGAAATCTTCGTCCGCACGCTGCGGCGTGTATTTTGCACGCGCCGCACGGCCTGCCTCGCGATTGCCCTCACCCAGCATGAATATCAGTCTCGCAGACTCTCCCGGAGCGAGAGTCAGGCTTTTTTTCAGTACGCCGCAATGGTTTCCGCCGTTTTCAAACCTGCCTCGGCACTCTCCCGAGACAACGCTCTGCGGGTCGCGCTCTGTGTGATATGCGCCGATAAAATCGTCGCGCAGGCAGTCAAAACCGTCGGGCTCAAAATTTGCGGTAAAAAACTGGAATCCGTTTTCCTCATAGTGCAGCTCATGCTCGATTATGCCGTCGGCATAGCTGCTGCCGGCCGCGTAAAGGCTCATCTGAAAATTGCGGTTGTCCATATCTATCTGGTGGAAGCTGAACTCGCAGTAGGAATACACAGACAGTCTGCGCGGTCTGCCGCAGTCGTTCCTGAGCGCAAGGTCCCACAGCTCCACCGGGTCGTCCATCGCGACAAACAGCGTCTGCTCGGCGTGAATATCGCTGTAATCGCAGAGATATTTCACATAGCTCAGCCCGTGGCGGCAGGAGTACTTTGTCATGTCGCGGCCGACCGGCTGCCAAGAGACGCTCCAATAGTCGCCTGTCTCATCGTCGCGGATATAGATATAGTGTCCCGGCCCGTCCATCGGCACTCCGTTCGGCCTGAAGCGCGTGATGCGGTGATATTCCGGAGTCTTATACAGCAGGTATCCCCCCGCCGTGTGGTTGAACACGCCGTACATATCGCCTACGCCTATATAATTTGTCCATGAGACCGGCAGGTCTACCCGGTCTATCACATATTCGCGGTTGGTATTGTCAAAATGCCCATATTGCATACCGTCACCTCATAGTGTAGTCTAAGCGTCAAGCCACTTATCTGATCGTATTATACCTGCCCTCCACAAACATGAAAATTGCCACGGATGCACCTTTTTGCATTTTCTTGTGCATCGCACAAGCCGCTTGACATTTTCCGGCGAAGAAAATATACTGAAACAGCACAAACGTATTCGGAGGGATGTTCATGCACCTTGAGAAAATACAAAATACCGCGCCGAAGGTACCCGCGCTCATCATGGACGCGCTCACCTCAGCAATAGAGCAGGGCTATATTCAGGTCGGGCATGAACTGCCATCCGAGCGTGATCTGGCCGAGCAGCTCGGCGTCGGCCGCGGCTCGCTGCGGGAATGTCTCGCGATCCTCGAGTTCATGGGTGCTATTGAAAGCCGAGGCAACCGCAAGGTCCTGCTGCGCAATTCCGACTATATACAGCGCGTCGGCTCATGGATAGACAGCGTCAACCAGCTCGATTCGCGCAGCACCTTTATCGAGTTCAGACGCGTCATAGAGGTCGGTATAGTTGAGCTTGCCTGCCGCCGTGCGACCGATGACGACCTCGCCGCCATAGAAAAAGCCGTCCGTGCGCTTGAGAGCGAGCCGGACAAATACAAGCACGACGTTGAATTTCACGAGGCACTTGCCGTGGCAAGCCACAACGCCATGCTCGCGTCTACGATACATCTCGTAAACAATCTTATTGCCGATATACGGATCCGCTTCTGGGATTTGCCGAACTATCTTGAAAAGACCCAGCAGTCGCATGAGGCGATATATGAGGCGGTCAAGGCCCGCGATGTACAGCGCGCCCAGCTCGAGATGATACTTCACCTCGGCATAGTTGAAGAGTACAGCCGGAAATATCCGGAGCGCAGTCTCGGCGAAGTCGAATCCCCGCTGTCCGCAGACGACAGGTGAATATACCGACAAACAGGGTGATTTTCCGCTTTGTGCAAAAGCGATAAAAATCGGCCCTGTTTTTTTATGCTTAATATTTTCTGCGCCGGTTGACAGCGGCGCAAAAAAAGTGTACTCTGTAGCCGTATTTGGTATTACCAGCATACCATCATGCCGTTCAGGTCGTCACCCAAACGGCTTTATTTTAAACGCGTTTTGGTATTACCAACATACCATCATACAGATCGCAAAATTTTATGAAAGGCGTGAATAGATTTTGACCACGGAAAACATGGCTGAAAAAGGCTATACAAAAGCACAGCTGCTCGATTTTTACCGCACTATGGTGCGGATAAGAGCCTTTGAGGAGCACGCGGCCGACTGCTTCACAAAGGGCATGCTCGCCGGCAACATTCATCTGAGCATCGGTCA
Source organism: uncultured Oscillospiraceae bacterium (assembly GCA_934589325.1). The sequence goes on from CAKTNU010000003.1 coordinate 20,556, forward strand.
GGAGGGTGCTGAGGCCGGAGCGTTCGCCGCGATACAGCCGCATGACTTTTTCACCTCCACTCATCGCGGCCACGGCCACGTTATTGCCCGCGGCGGCGATGCGAAGCTCGCGATGGCGGAGCTTTTCGGCAAGCGCGCCGGCTATTGCAAGGGCAAGGGCGGCTCAATGCATATCTGCGACATGAAAAAGATGAACCATCTCGGCGCAAACGGCATCGTCGGTGCAGGTCAGGCGATATCCTGCGGTTCCGCGCTTGCCTCCAAAATAATGGGCGACAGCTCCGTGACCGTCGGCTGCTTCGGCGACGGCGCTACAAATGAGGGCTCCTTCCACGAGTCGCTCAATATGGCCGCCGCGTGGAAGCTGCCCGTAGTATGGTTTATCGAGAATAACTGCTACGGCGTGTCCACCGAGATACACCGTGTCACAAACACCCCTGACCTTGCTTCCCGTGCCGCCGCCTACGGCGTGGATTATGCCATAGTTGACGGCACCGACCCCTGCGCCGTGTATGAGGCAATGAGCATCGCCATAGAGCACGCCCGCTCCGGCAAGGGGCCGTACCTAGTTGAGGCGAAGGTCTACCGCTATCAGGGACACTACTGCGGAGACCCCGCGGTCTACCGCCCGGCAGAATATCTCGAAGAGGGCAAAAAGCGCGACGCCATCGAATGTATGGGCCGGCGCCTGCTTGCTCTCGGCACGGAGCAGGCCGAGCTCGACGCGATAAAGGCGCAGGCCCAGGCGGAGATGGACGAGGCCGTGAGATTTGCCGACGAAGCCGCATATCCCGATCCCTCCGAAGTCACAGACGACATGTACAGCTCCGATAACGAAAGGTGTGTGGCAAGATGAAGAAAATAACCGTCAGCAAAGCCATAGGCGAAGCGCTGCATGAAGAAATGCTGCGCGACGAAAAGGTTTTCATTATGGGCGAAGACATGGCCGTCATGGGCAATGTTTTTGCCATAACAAAGGGCTTTCTTGAAGAGTTCGGCCCTCTGCGCGTTATAGATACCCCCATTTCCGAGGAGGGCTTCTGCGGCATGGCAGTAGGTGCCGCGATGCGCGGTATGCGCCCAGTAGTGGAGCTGATGTATGACGATTTCGCGACCGAAGCCGCGGACCCGCTGTTCAATCAGGCGGCCAAGCTGCGCTATATGTCCGGCGGGCAGACAACTATCCCCATGGTCCTGCGCGCCCCGATGGGTTCCGGCCGCAGGAATGCCGGGCAGCATTCGCAGTCGCTCGAGAATTTCTTCTGCCACTTCCCCGGGCTGAAGGTCGTCGCCCCCTGCACCGCGAAGGATGCCAAGGGTCTGCTGAAAACCGCGATCCGCGATGACGATCCCGTCATATTTCTTGAGCACAAGCTGCTCTACGCACGTAAAGAGGAGATACCCGAGGAGGAGTATCTGATCCCGCTCGGCAAAGCCGATGTGAAGCGCGAGGGCAGAGATCTGACCATAATAACATGGAGCCGTGAGGTCAACTTCTCACTGGAGGCGGCGGAAACGCTCTCCGCCGAGGGCATCGATGTTGAAGTCCTCGACCTGCGCTCCCTCGTTCCGCTGGATTGGGACGCAATAAGCGCCTCCGTCAGCAAGACGCACAATGTCATCATCGTCTCCGAGGAAGTCAAGCGTGGCAGCTATGCGGGTGAGCTCTCCGCCCAGATAGCGGAAGAGCTGTTCGACGAGCTGGACGCTCCGGTCGAAAGAGTCTGCGGACTCAACATCGTCTCTCCGTTCAGCCCTGTCCTTGAGGACGAGAATTTCCCGCACCCCGAGACGATAGCCGCAGCCGTCAGGCGCGTTCTGAACAGGTAAGGAGGATAACATGGCACACGAATTACTTATGCCCCAGCTCGGGTTGACGATGGAAGAGGGCACCGTATCGCAGTGGCTCAAGCACGAGGGTGACGCGGTCAAGGCCGGGGAAGCCGTGCTCGAGATAAGCACCGACAAGCTGACAAACGAGGTAACAAGCGAGTTTGACGGTGTTCTCATAAAAATAGTCGCGCAGGAGGGAGAGGACATACCCGTAAAGGGACTTCTCGCCTACATAGGCGAGGCCGGGGAAGCCGTCGGAGAGTCTTCGGCGTCTGACGAGTCCTCGCCCGCTGTGTCGGCGCAGCCCGTCTCGACCGGGCGGATACGCATATCCCCACTGGCGAAAAAAACTGCCGCGAAGCTCGGCGTCGACTATTCAGGCATTGTCGGTTCCGGTGCGAATGGACGCATAGTGCAGAAGGATGTTTTGACCGCCGCTGAAGCAGCAAGACCTGCTGCCCCTGCCGCTCCCGCATCCGTACAGCCGCCCAGGACTTCAGGCTCCGCTCTGGCGCTCGAGGATGGCGACTCGGTATCCAAGCTCACCGGTATGCGCAAGGTAGTCGCCCAGCGTATGCTCCAGTCTCACACAGAGATACCCAATGTCACGATGAGCATCAAGGCAGACGTCACCGAACTCATGGCGTTCCGCAAAATGCTGCTTGAAAAGACCGGCACGAAATATTCCGTCAACGACCTCATACTCAAGGCCGCGGCAAAATGCGTTGCCAGACACCCGGAGATAAACGTCGCCTATGACGACGGTCAGGTCATACAGCGCGCCCATGTGAATATCGGCATGGCAGTTGCTCTGGACGCAGGGCTCATTGTCCCTGTTATCCGCGACGCGGACAAGAAGGGACTGGACGCGCTCTCCGCCGAGGCAAAGGATCTCGCCGCGAGAGCACGGGACAACAAGCTCACGCCCGACGAATACAAGGGCTCGACCTTCTCCGTCAGCAATCTCGGGATGTACGGCATAGAGACCTTCACCCCGATAATAAATCAGCCGGACGCCTGCATACTCGGCGTCGCGGCGGCACAGCAGGAGCTTGACATCGACTCCGACGGTAAGCTCTTCAAGAAGCAGGTCATGCGACTGTGCCTCACCATGGATCACCGCCTGCTTGACGGAGCCGTGGCCGCGAAGTTCCTCGCCGACCTGCGCGATATTCTCGAGGCTCCTCTGAGCATCATTCTTTAAGGAGGCACTGCTATGACAAACGACACCTCGGTCATTGTAATCGGCGGCGGTCCGGGCGGCTATGTGGCCGCAATACGCGCTGCCCAGCTTGGCGCGAAGGTAACTCTCATCGAAAAAGCCGAGATGGGCGGCACCTGCCTCAATCGCGGCTGCATGCCTACCAAAGCCCTGCTGCATTCGGCAGAGCTGTACGAGCTCGCCGCAAACTCGCAGTATGCCGGCATAAAAGCAAGCCGCGTCGAGGTCGACTGGCCGCAGGTCCAGAGAAACCGCGCAGACGTGACCCGCAAGCTCACCGGCGGCTTCTCGGCGCTCATGAAAGCGAATAAGATAAAGGTCGTCAGCGGCGAAGCCCGCTTTGTCGGCGTAAAAAAAGTCCAGGCCGGCTCCGAGCTTTACGAAGCGGATAAGATAATTATTGCCGCGGGCAGCTATCCCATCATTCCGCCCATCCCCGGGCTCAAAGCCTCGAAAGCCGTGCTCGATTCCACCGGCGCGCTCACGCTTGACCATATCCCCGAGAGCCTGCTTATAATCGGCGGCGGTGTCATAGGGCTGGAGCTCGGCAGTGTGTATAACGCCTTCGGCACAAAGGTGACGATAATAGAAATGCAGCCGCGGCTCCTGCCGCTGATGGATGCGGAGCTTACCGAAATGGTGCGGCAGCAGCTTGAAGGCAATGGCATCGCGATATACACAGATACCAAGGTCGTCTCCGTAAGTGACAGTGCGAACGGCGCAGTCATCAGCACGGAGGGCAAAAACGGCTCCCAACGCTTTGAAGCTGAGAAGATCCTCGTCTGCGTCGGCCGTGCACCGCTGACTGATGCCCTGGGGCTGGACCAAGCCGGGATAAGGACCGAGAACGGATATATTCAGGTCGACGAGCGCATGGAGACCAGCGTCCCCGGTGTATTTGCCGTCGGCGACTGCAACGGCAAGCTGCAGCTGGCTCACGCGGCCATGGCAATGGGTGAGGCGGCTGCCGAAAACGCAATGGGCGGCAGCGCCGTATTCCGTCCGGATGAAAGTCCGTCCTGCTGCTATGTCGGCCCCGAGTTTGCCGGAGTCGGCCTTACCGAGGAGCGGGCGAAGGAGCTCGGCGTAAAATACCAGGTCGGCCGCTTCCCGACCTCCGCCAATGGCCGCAGCCTCGTGATGGGACACACCGACGGCATGGTGAAGGTCCTTATCGGCGAGGAATACGGGGAGATACTCGGCGTACACATTCTCGCTGCACACGCCACCGACCTTATTGAAGAGGCCGCACTCGCGATAAAGCTCGAGGCGACGGCGGATGAGCTTGCCGGGACCGTGCACTGCCATCCGACCGTAGCAGAAGCTCTCAGAGAGGGTGTTCTCTCCGCAGACGGCAGAGCGATACACATCCCAAACAAGAAGCGCAGATAGGAACAGGAAGATCTGTTCCTATCTGGCTGACCGGAGGTATATGATGGAGCTTATCTGTCTTGGTGACAGCCTGACATTCGGATACGGAGTCCGCCCGGCCGTACGGTGGACAGCACTCGCCGGCAGCGTCATCCGCATAACCAACATGGGCTTATGCGGCGACACGACAGGCGGTATGCTTGAACGGCTCTGCTCGCACGTTCTTACACGCCCGGAGTTTTCCGCGCCATGTGCTTCACGTCCGGATGTGCTGATAATGGGCGGCAGCAACGATATCTTCTACTCAGGCTCCGATATCTGTGCCCGCTCAAATATCGGAGCAATGCTGCATCGCCTCCGCGCTTTCGGCATCGAGCCGATCATGGGTATTCCCCTGCCCGTTGCCGCGGAATATATTCCGGAAGGCTGGAGCAGTCTCGTCGAGCTCGAAAAGATAAGCGAAAAAATAGACGCATACCGCAGTTGGCTCCGCCGCTTCTGCACTGTATTCGATGCTACATATGCAGACTTCGGCGCCGATTTTCTGCGGCCCGACGGCAGCGTTATTTCCGAGCTGTACCTTGACGGTATCCACCCGAATGAGCGCGGTCACGTACTTATGGCGCAGCGGCTGCTGACCGTACTGCACAGAGAGGATGCGAAAACATGAAACTCAATTATATCGACCTGCACACGACCGATCCGGCTTTCAACCTCGCCGCAGAGCAGTATGTTTTTGACAGCCTGCCGCGTGACCGGATGTATTTCATGCTCTGGCAGAACGACAATACGATAATCGTAGGCAAATTCCAGAACACACACGCTGAGATAAACGCCGAATATGTCCGTGAGCACGGCATACGCGTCGTGCGGCGTCTGTCCGGCGGCGGAGCGGTGTATCACGACATGGGCAATCTCAATTTTACGTTCATCGCCGATGCCGGCGACGCAGAAAGCCTTGATCTGCATTTTTACTGTCAGCCGATAGTCCGTGCCCTGGCTGAGCTCGGCGTCATATCAGAGGTCAACGGTAGGAACGACATCACGATCGGCGGTCTGAAGTTTTCCGGCAACTCCCAATATCTCAAAGGTGACCGCGTGATGCACCATGGCACCATCATGTTTGACAGTGATCTTGACGTTGTCGGCCGGGCACTGCGTGTTGATGAAAGCAAAATAAAAGCCAAGGGTGTTAAATCCGTGCGCAGCCGTGTGACAAATGTACGTCCGCACCTGCCCCGGGATACAGACCTGAACGAGTTCCGCTCGGCGCTGCTCCGGCACATACTGGCTGAAAACCCCGGCGAGGAATACATTTTTACTCCCGGCGACCTTGCCGCCATAGAGAGACTCCGTGCAGAGCGGTATTCGCAGTGGGACTGGAACTTCGGCTTTTCGCCTGAGTGCACAATGATAAAGCGCCGCCGCTTTGAGGGCTGCGGTCTTGTCGAGGCATATATGACGCTCGATAAGGGGCATATCCGCGCACTCAGTTTCTTCGGCGATTTCTTCAGTCTGGACGATCCGCGGCGGCTTGCCGATATGCTCATAGGCTGCCGTCCGCTTGCGGAGGACATTTCCGCCGCGCTCTGCGGGACGGCTCCCGCACAGTACATAAACGGCCTCGGCACCGAGCAGCTCATCGAATTTCTGACAGAATAAAGCTTCCCCGTGCAAAAAGCGCGGGGAAGCTTTACTTTATTATCCCGATATTATTCGGCGCGATTGTCAAACTCACCTTCGGCGTGCTTGAGAGAATCGCCTATCGTTTTCTCTTTGGCCTGCTTGCTGTGGGCATCGACCTTGAGCTTATTGCGGTCGCCATGGGTCATACAGCCGGCGCCGTTGATGCAGCCGCCGACGCAGGCCATGCCTTCAATGAAGTTGCCCTCGGCCCGCCCCTTGGAAGCCTTGAGCAGCGCAGTGCGGCATTCTTCAATACCGCTGCAGCTCACGGGCTTGACCTCAAAATCTATGCCCTGCTCCTTGAGCGCCTCGACCGCCGCCTCTGCCAGACCTCCGCAGCGCGCAAAGCTGCGCCCGAAGCCGGATGCATTATTCAGGTCCGTCTCCTCAAGATCAGTCAGGTCTATGTCACGGCTGTCAAGCATCGCCTGAAGCTCCTCAAAGGTCATGACGGAATCGACATATTCGCGCACGCCGGGCAACTGGGCTTCGCCCTTCTTCGCGGTGCATGGGCCGATAAACACGGTCTTGGCCTCCGGATCCGCGACCTTTATGTACTTCGCTATCGTCGCCATCGGGGACATATTGTGAGATACGTTATCCGACAGCATCGGGAACTGCTTATGTACATAGCTCACAAAGGCCGGGCAGCACGAGCTCGTCAAAAATCCCTTCTCCGCCAGCTCCTTGGCCTCTGCGAAAGCAACCATGTCCGCACCAAGCGCCGCCTCAACAACGTCATAGAAGCCCAGCCGCTTTATACCGGTAACGACCTTGCCGAGCTTGACATACGCGAATTGGCTCGCTATAGCCGGAGCAACGATGGCATAGACCCGTTCTCCGCTCTTGAGCATATCTATAACATTCAGGATGAACGACTTATCCGACAGAGCACCGAAGGGGCAGCGATACACGCAGGAGCCGCAGGAGATGCATTTGGAGTTATCTATTCTGACGGTTCCGTCCTCATTCATATCTATCGCGCCGATCTTGCAGGCGTTCTGACACGGGCGGCGGCGGTTGAGTATAGCCGAATAGGGGCATGCTTCCGCGCATCTGCCGCAGTTGATGCATCGTTCCTTGTCGATATGGGCGTGATGCTGCTCATCATGCGTTATCGCGCCTTTGGGACAGGCGTCCTCGCAGCGATGTGCGATACATCCGCGGCAGTTGTCAGTGATAACATATCCGCCAGTCGGACAGTCGTCACAGGCAATGTCGAGCGCCTCGATAACGTTCGGATTTTTCCTGTTGCCCCCTGTCGCGAGCTTGATGCGCTCGGCCAGAATAGCCCGCTCCTTATACACGCAGCAGCGCATGGTGGGCACCTTGCCCGGGATTATCTCCTTCGGTATATCAAGTATCGACTCCGCGAGATCGCCTTCCCACGCATGCTTGGCTACTGTGCGCAGCACCTTGTATTTCAGATGTTGGACTTTGGTGTCAAACTTGTACATAAATTTTCTCCGCTACATTTATTTGTACTTATTTTAAAGCAAAATCTGTATTTTGTAAACAGTAAATTTCTTAACGCAGTCAACTATTTCAGCTCCTTGCGCATATACACCGCCGCACGCGGCGAGCCGTCGCGCAGGCGGAAAGCATCGGGGTGCTCGGCCATTATTTCAAACCCTGCGCGGCGGTACAGCGCAAGGGCATGGTCGTTTCCCTCGATCATCTCAAGCTCAAGTTGCTTCGTTCCGCGCTTTCTCGCCTCACTCTCCATCTCCCGGAACAGCGCAGTGCCGATGCCGAGCCCCCAATATTCGCGCAGGAGCCCGATCATGACCGCCGCCCTATGGCAGGTCTTGAGCGAGGACATGAATATTATCTGGCTGTTGCCGGCGATCTTCCCGTCCACCTCGCAGACTATCATCATCGCGTTCGGCGAGTCTATTGCATTTTTCAGATAGCTGCGTTCACCGTCGACGGTGAAGCTTATCTCTTCCGGGTATGACGCGAGATACTCCGTCTCACCGGATGCCGTTTTGAGGTATGCCAGCATCTCCTCCGCATCACTCTCCGCCGGTGCACGGAGCAGCGCACTGCGTCCGTCTTTCAGCGTGATGCTGTGGGCTTTATACAGCATTTCTGCCCCTCCTGTCTAAACAATGGCTATCTTGATTATAATCTTTCAGACATTTGCTGTCAACTGTGTCAGGCTTTACTTAAAAAAACTGTTGTACTTTTCGCAAAATTATAGTATTCTGTAGTTGCCGCTATGCGGCCCAAATATAGAAATCAAGGAGCAGGTATATGTACGATTATATTATAGCGACCTCTTCCACCTCGGACCTGCCGAGAACCTATCTTGAAGCGCACAACATCCCCTTCATTCCCTATACCTACACCATCGGCAACGACCTGTATGAAGACGACTGCCGCGAAGAGACCCGTCAGAAGGTCTACGAGGGTATGCGCAAGGGCGACCGGCTCAAGACCTCTATGATAAACGAGTATATCTATCAGGAATTTTTTGAGTCGCTTCTCGAGCGCGGCAAAGACATCATTTTTCTCGACATGTCGCAGAAAATGTCCGTCTCCTACGAGAAGTCAAAGATAGGCGCAAAAATGGCGCTCGAGAATTACCCTGAGCGCAGGCTCTATATCATGGACACGCTGTGCATCTCCGGCGGCCTCGGCACACTGGTAGACAATATGGTTACGCTCGCCGAGGGCGGCGCAGGCTATGATGAGGTCATCGCCTGGGGCGAGGCCAACAAGCTGAAAATCGCGCATCGCTTTACCGTTGACGATCTGAACTACCTCAAGGCCGGCGGACGCGTATCCAACGCCGCGGCGCTTGTCGGCGGCATGCTGGCAATAAAGCCGGTGCTGTATGTCCCCGACGGCGGCACGCTCGACGTTGCAAAGAAGATACGCGGCCGTAAAGCGGCGCTCAACTCCATAGTCGACAGCGTCAAAGCCGACCTTTCCGAGATCGACACCAACGGGCTCAAGATGCATATTCTTCAGGCAGACTGCCGCGCAGACGCCGAATATGTCCGCGATGAGATAAAGAAAGCCTACCCCAATATCGGCGATGTAACGATAACCAGCCTCGGCGTGGTCATCGGTGCGCACTGCGGCCCCGGTCTGCTCACAGTATTCTATCTCTGCAGCGGCCGCAGACCGTAACTTTATATTGCACCACATATCGAAAAAGCCTTGGGCACTGCCCAAGGCTTTTAGATTTTGTTCAAAATCTCAGAATGTATCCGATCGATTTTTGCCCGCCGGCAGAAGGGCTGCACGGGACTCTTTAAATTATTTTATCGACTTCGGACTCGCCGTAGACCTTTACGCCGCGGAGTTTCAGGCGCTCGGCGGCAAGACCGTCTCCATTGATAAGAGTCCCGGTGAATGAGCCGTCATATATCACGCCGCTGCCGCAGGACGGGCTTTTCTCCTTCAGCAGGGCTGCCGCGCAGCCGTACCTCTCGGCAAGCTGCACCGCAGTATCTGCTCCCCTTGAATATTCGGCCGTAACATCTCGGCCCTTACAGCTCACGACCCTGTCCCCGCGTCTTTCACTCGGATCACGCGGGGGCGGCAGGCCGCCCGCAGTCTCGGGGCAGACCGGTATGAGACGGTACTTTTCCCGTAGTGCGGCGATCTTCTCGCCCGCTATCGCGTTGTGCCCTCCGCTGTACTTACATTCTACACCCAAAAGGCACGCGCTCACAAGCAGCGCTTTCTTTGCGCTCATCGCATTACCTCCGCATATTCAGTCCTATCACCGCGCCGCAGATGCCGCCGATGATATGCGTAAGCTGGGATACATTATCGCTCAGCACAACGCCGTCCACTATCTCGCCGCCGAGGTACAGCACGAGCACGAGAATAAGCGTGATCGGGATATATCCGTCCTTCATCCCGGCAAGGGATGACATTACTATCATCATGAACACGATACCAGAC
>CAKTNU010000004.1 GCA_934589325.1 uncultured Oscillospiraceae bacterium
TTACCATGGTAGTAGACATATTCTGTGCCTCCATATAGATTAAATGTTTTGACATTTTTCATGCGCGATAGTATTATCGGTACTAAACACGCTCATCTTTTATACCACAAGCGTTTTCGCTTGTCAACAGCTATTTTAATTCTGATTTTCAAATCTCTAGAATACTCTTTAAATCTCGTAAAATCGCATATAATCTCAAAATCATTTTTTAATTTTCCGAGGAACTTTTTTATGGGTAACACACTTAATGATCTCACCGGGCTGATCCGCCGTGCGGTGGACGATTACGGTATGATAGACGCCGGCGACCGCGTGGCGGTCGGCGTGTCCGGCGGGAAGGACAGTCTGCTGCTCCTGCTCGCACTGGATCAGCTGCGGCGCTACTATCCAAAGCCTTTTGAGCTTGAAGCGGTGACAATAGACCTCGGCTTCGACGGCATGGATTTTGCGCCGGTGGCGGAGCTGTGCTCCCGGCTCGGCATACCGTACACCTGTACAAAGACCGATATCAAGCAGGTCGTGTTCGATGTGCGGCAGGAGGATAATCCGTGCTCACTCTGCGCCAAAATGCGCCGCGGTGCACTCAGCAATCTTCTGCGCGAACGCGGGATAAATAAGCTCGCTCTCGGGCATCATTTTGATGACGCGGTGGAGACCTTCATGATATCCCTGCTGTTTGAAGGGCGGCTGAGCTGCTTCCAGCCGGTGACTTATCTCGACCGCTCTGGCGTGACGCAGATACGTCCGCTTATATATGCCGGAGAGCAGCGTATCGCAAATCTCGCCCGCCAGCTTGATCTGCCCGTGGTCGAGAACCCATGTCCGCAGGACAAGGGCAGCAAGCGCTATGAGATAAAGCAGCTGCTACGGACGCTCAGCGCCGACTATCCGGATATGCGCTCAAAAATATTCGGCGCGATGCAGCGGCTGCCGCTCGAGGGCTGGGCACCGGAAAAATAATTTGTTTACAGGAGAGATCAGATATGAAATTCACGCGTCTCACAAGTGCCGACGCCGCGAGCTTCGCGGATGCCATTGCACTTTATAATATCAGTTTTCCTGCTCACGAGCTGCGCGAGACCGCATCACAGCGTGATATAATGTCCCACCCGGAATATCATTTTGACCTTATATATGACGGAAGCATCTGGTGCGGGGATATTCTGTACTGGGAGACGACAGACTTTATATACGTCGAGCATTTCTGTGTCCGGCCGGAACTGCGCGGAAAACGCATCGGTCAGAGGGCACTGGCTCTGCTCGGTGAACGCGGTAAGGTAGTGATACTTGAGATCGACCCTCCCGCCGACGATATATCTATTCGCCGCAAGGGGTTCTACGAACGCTGCGGCTACCGCGAGAATCCGTTTGCGCACGTTCACCCGCCCTACCACGCAGGTAATTCCGGTCACACCTTGGTGGTGATGTCTTTCCCTCGCCCGATCTCCGCAGCCGAATATGCCGGCTTCAGCAATTATCTGAAAAGCACCGTTATGGGCCAGTAAAAACTGCCGCCGCAAGTGTCATTTTGATGAACTTGCGGCGGCAGTTTTATATTTCCTTACTATTATAATATGTAGTTTTTCAGCACGGCCTCGGCACAGCGCATGCCATCCACAGCCGCGGAGGATATCCCGCCGGCATAGCCCGCGCCCTCGCCGCAGGGGTACAGCCCCGCAATGTCGGACGACAACTCCGCGCCGCGCAGTATGCGCACCGGGGAGGACGAACGCGTTTCGGGCGCGGTCAGAACCGCGTCAGGCGCATCGAAGCCATGCAGCTTTTTGCCAAGCTCGGGAATTGCCTTTTCAAGGACCGAGGTGATACGCTCCGGCAGGACATCATGCAGCTCACACCAGACCACACCGGGTCTGTAGCTTGGCCGAACCGCGCCGGGACCTGCACTTGCACGATGTGCGAGGAAATCTCCCGCAAGCTGTGCCGGAGCGCGATAATCTCCGCCGACGGCGTATGCGGCGCGCTCTATCTCGCGCTGCCAATACATTCCACCAAGAGTGCTCTTGTCCGGGAAGTCCTCGGTGTGCAGCGTGACGAGCAGGGCGGCGTTCGCATTCTCTCCGTCCCGCCGAGAATAGCTCATGCCGTTGGTCACGACGCCGCCCGGCTCCGACGCGGCAGCAAAAACCTCACCGCCCGGGCACATGCAGAAGGTGTATGCGCTCGTCCCGTCAGGCAGGTGTACATTCAGCGAATAGTCCGACGCAGGCAGACTGCCGCGTTCGCGGCCGTACTGCGCGAGGTCGATGTTTCTCTGCAGATGCTCAATGCGCACTCCCATTGAGAACGGCTTCGGCTGCATCGGTACGCCCTGCGCATGCAGATTCTCAAACGTGTCGCGTGCCGAATGGCCGAGGGCAAGGATGAGATTTTCGCATGGCAGCTCGTAATCCCCATCCGCCGTGTGGACATAAGCGCCCGTCAGCCTTCCATCCACCATACACAGCCGCTCAAGCCGATGACCAAAGCGGACCTCTCCGCCGAGGGCGATGACCTCACGGCGTATGCTCTGCACGACATCTATCAGAATATCCGTGCCGATATGCGGCTTTGCGTCGTAGACGACGCTCTCCGGCGCACCGTGCGCCGCAAACTGGCGCAGCATCCAGCCCATGCGTCTGTCCTTGGTGCCGGTATTGAGCTTACCGTCGGAGAAAGTCCCGGCTCCGCCCTCGCCGAACTGTACATTGCTCTCCGGCTGCAGCTCGCCGCCGGCACGCAGTGCGTCCACGGCCTTTTTGCGGCTCAGCGCGTCCATGCCTCGTTCCAGCACTATCGGCCTTGCCCCGGCCTTCGCCAATACAAGCGCCGCGAACATCCCCGCCGGACCGAAGCCGACAACGACCGGCCTCCGCTCCGGTGCAGCGATCTGCGGTATATCGTACACCGGCTCGGCGTATTCGCCGATATCCGGGCTTTTAGCCCTGTCGATAATGCGCCTCTCATCGCCGTGCAGTGAAACAGCGGCGGCGCAGACATAGTGAATGTCGTTCTTTTTCCGTGCGTCCAGCGAGCGCTTGACGAGCCTTATTTCCTTTATCTCGCGCTCCGGAACGCGGAGCTTTTTTGCAGTCAGGCCGCGCAGCGCATCATTCGGCTGCTCCGGTGCAAGGCGCAGACCACGCACAAGTATCATCGTCCAAGCCTCCCCGCCAGCCGTCCGCTCGCCCACGCCCACTGCAGATTGTATCCTCCGCAGTCGCCGTCGACATCAAGCAGCTCACCGCAGACGAACAGCCCCGGCATGAACCAGCTTTCCATAGTCTCAGGGTTGAAGCCCGTCGTCTTTATACCTCCGGCGGTGACCTGCGCACAGTCAAAGCCCTCCGTTCCACAGAGCTTCAGCCGGAAATCGCGGCAGGCCGACGCAATACGTTCGAGCTCCGCATCCTCCAGCAGTCGGAGCGGCGCCTGTGCGCCGACGCCCGCATATTTTACTATCATCCGCCCCAGCCGGTTGTGCAGCATCCCCGTCAGAAGCTCCTCCGCATGAAGCGTCGGGAAGCCGCTGCGCCGGGCACGCAGCAGTGCGAGGACCTGTTCATGCGAATATTCGCGCAGGAAGTCGATGCTGATCTCAAGCTCGCCGCTCTCTTCCGATGCACGGCGCGAGATATCGAAGGCCGCCGGGCCGGAGACGCCCGTCTCCGTGAATTGCAGCTCACCGCAGCCGGAGCACAGCGTCTCGCCGCGCATAAGACTTATCCGGCAGTCAGCGCGTACTCCCTTGAGCGCCCGCGGGTATTCAGGCGCGGTCAGAAGCTGGACAAGCGCCGGGTGCAGCGCCGTGGACTTGTGGCCGAGCGGTTTCAGCAGCTCATACCCGTCACGCACGCCGCCCAGCTTGCTGCCTGCCGCGCCGCCGCAGGCAACGATAAGATGATCGGCATGCAGCGTACCGCCGTCATACTCGACCTCGTATCCGCTCGTGCCGCGTGTTATCCTGCGGGCGACAGTGCCGGTGCGCAGTTCCACCCCTGCTCTTTCCAGCGCGAAGCGGAGAACATCGACAACAGAATTTGCGGAGTTTGAGAGAGGATAGACACGTCCCCCATGCTCCGTGACCGTCAGCAGCCCCAGCCCGGTGAAAAAGTCGAGTGCGGCCTGCGGCGGGAATTTCTCCAGCGCTGGACGGACGAAATCTGCGTTCTCGCCGTGATAATGCTCCGGCACCGCGCCGATATTCGTCAGATTGCAGCGGCCGTTGCCCGTGGCAAGCAGCTTTCGCCCGACACGCTGCTGCCGTTCCAGCAGCACCACATGCATATTCTTATCCTCGGCCGCAGTCAGCGCCGCCATCATGCCGGACGCACCGCCGCCTATTATCACAACAGTTTCCATGCTTCTCTCCAATGTCTGTATTGAACAGGTTCAGCCTCAGCCCCTGTACAAAATATCGTGCGCGACCGGCTCGTAGAACATACGGCTGACCTCTGCTCCGGCGCGGCTGATGGACAATATCCACATCATCTTCGCCAGCGCGGACTCGGTGGTCATGTCATATGCCTCGAGGACATTTGGATTGTCCTTGAGCCTGTGGCCAACGCTGTAGACCGAAAGGTCGGAGCCCTCGTTCTGCACCTGAGTGGTAACGACGATGAACTTGCCCATGTCCGTGTATTTCCGGATGACCTCAAACAGCTTATCGTCACTGTATGACGGCAGCCCGCCGACGCCGAAGCACTCCATAATGAGCGCGTCCTTGCGCGAGAGCATGAACTCCAGCAGCTCGAAGTCCGTGCCGGGTATCATCTTTATCAGGCCGACATTCGGATCAAGTGCGGAATAAAAACGCGGCTCTGGCAGACTGCTTGGACTTATATAGCTGACGAGGCGGTGATCCTGCAGTATTGCGAGATCCGGGTAATTTATGCTTGAAAACGCCGCATAGCTCTTTGAGCAGGTCTTGCGCGCCCGGGTACCGAGTATGACGCGGCCGTTGAACACTATATTCACACCGGCCAGCTTCTCCGAGCAGGCACAGACGAACGCATCCATCAGATTGAGCTTGGAATCGGTCGAGTCATAATTTATCGGCTTTTGTGCGCCGGTGATGATTATAGGCTTTTTTGAGCCCTGGACCAGATACGAGAGCGCCGCGGCGGTGTACGCCATAGTGTCGGTGCCGTGGCTGATGACGAAGCCGTCGTAGCGGTCATAATTTTCGCGCAGCGCCTCGGCCATGCGCGTCCAGTGGGCGGGGGTGACATTGGTGCTGTCGATGCTGAAAAGTGACAGGCAATCCACACGGCACAGGCCGGATATTGCCGGGACATAGCGCAGCAGCTGCTCCGGCGACAGCTCCGGTGCAAGCCCATCGGCTGTCATTTCGGAGGCGATCGTCCCTCCGGTACCTATCATCAGAATGTTTTTCATACGCGCCTCCGACTCGCTTTATAATAAGTCATTATACCAAGCCCATCCGCTATATGCAATACAGGCACTGCACACGCTTTGCACATTTTATTTTAATTGAAATATTAAGAAAAATACTGTATAATATTTTAGATATTCACATCAGGCTTTGGAGACAGATATGGGCGGCGCTAAGTTTACATTCAAACGATACGAAAAAAAATACCTGCTGTCCCGCGAGAAGTATGAGGTGCTGCGTCAGCGTATAGACGGATACATCGTTCCGGACGAATATTTTGAGAGCACGGTATGCAGCATTTATTACGACAGCGACGACTACCACCTAATCCGATATTCGATAGAACGGCCGGTGTACAAGGAGAAGCTGCGTCTGCGCAGCTATAACACCCCCGGCGACGGGGACAGCGTGTTTGTGGAGCTGAAAAAAAAGTACAAGGGCGTCGTGTACAAGCGGCGCGTACGTATGCGGGCGGACGAGGCTCCGGATTATCTCGCCGGGCGCATCCCGGCCCCCAGGCCGAATCAGATGTCCCGTGAGATAGACTGGTTCCTGCAGCAGAACCGCCCCGTGCCCAAGGTCTTTATTGCCTGTGACCGGCAGGCATATGTCGCGGCGGACGACCCGGAGCTGCGAATAACCTTCGACCACAATATGCGCTGGCGCGATACGGAGCTTGATCTGCGCCTCGGCAGTCACGGAGAGCCGCTCGTTGACGACGGCATGGTGCTGCTGGAAATAAAGATCCCCGGCTCCGCCCCGCTGTGGCTTGCACATATACTCGGCGAGCTTGACGTGTTCCCCACCGGATTTTCAAAATACGGCGTATGCTACAAAAATAATATCCTCGATAAATACATAAACGGAGTGATGACCTGTGTTTAATAGTCTTATTTCAAGTGTGATAACTCTGCCGGCGTTTCTTACCTGCATGGGAACGGCGATAGTCCTCGGCGTGCTGACCTCACTCGTGTTCTCATTCCGCGGCCGGAGCAGCAGCTCGTTCTCGCTGGCTCTGGCGCTGCTGCCCGCCGCCGTCACGATGGTCATTATGATGGTCAACGGCAACGTCGGCGCTGGGCTTGCGGTGGCCGGCACATTCGCGCTCGTCCGCTTCAGGAGCGCGCAGGGCACGGCAAGGGAGATCGTCGGGCTGTTCCTGTCCATGTCTATCGGCCTTGTCTGCGGTATGGGCTATGTTTTCGTTGCAATGCTGTATTTCGTGATAATGGCCGCGTTCGTTCTGCTGCTCGGTGCGGTAAAATTCGGCGAACGCAGTGCAAACAGCCGCATCCTGAAGATTACAATACCCGAAACGCTGGATTACGACGGGCTGTTTGACGACCTGTTTGAAAAGTACACGAACAGTCATGAGCTTGTCCGCGTCAAGACCACGAACATGGGTACTCTCTACGAGCTCAGCTACATTGTGACGCTGAAGAGCACCGACAATACCAAGACATTCATGGACGATATCCGCTGCCGCAACGGGAATCTCAACATTATTCTCGGCCGCGAGAGCGACAAGGATTCTATATAAGGCAAGGAGTAATATCATGAAAAACAGAGTAAAAATCATAACTGTTCTGCTTATGGCCGCACTCTTCATTGGGCTTCTGTCCGGCTGTAGCGGTGACAGCTCTGCGCCCGCGCAGACCTCCGGCGCACCGGACATATCGAAAGCAGTGAAGATCAGTCTCGACGGCAGCAGTGCGACGGTCAGCGGCGGCGGTGCATCGGCCGACGGCAGCGTTGTGACCATTTCCGCCGCGGGCGAATACGCCGTGAGCGGTACACTTGACGACGGGCAGATAATCGTCGACACCGGCGACGACGCGATGAAGGTCACTCTCATCCTAGACAATGCCGATATCACCTGCCTTACCGACGCTGCGATAAGCGTCAGAAAAGCCGATAAGCTCAAGCTCGTCCTTGCCGACGGCAGCGTCAACACCGTCACCTCCGGCCAGGAGGGAATGTCCCCCGACGCGGATGCATCCGGTGCGGCGATCTACTCCAAGGATGATCTCGACATTGAGGGCAGCGGCACGCTGACCGTCAACGGCTTCATAAATAACGGCATCGCCAGCAAGAACGATTTGAAAATGCAGGGAGGCAGCGTCACCGTAAACGCCGTCAACAACGGTCTGCGCGGAGCGGACTCCGTGCAGATAGAGGCAGGCACCATCGTCATCGCCGCCGGTAACGACGGCATAAAATCCGCGACCGTTGACAAGGCCGGCAAGGGCTTCGTCTCCGTCAGCGGCGGCGAGGTGAGCATACTTGCCGCCGGCGACGGCATCGATGCGGCGACTACGCTGGACATCACGGGCGGCAGCGTCACTGCTGCAGCTTTCGGCACCGGTGAAACCTCAAGCAGCAAGGCTCTCAAGGCGGAGTCCGGCATCAACATCTCCGGCGGTGAGCTCAAGCTGAACAGCACCGACACAGCAATAAAGTGCGCCGCAGACATGAACATCAGCGGCGGCAGCATCGATATCGTCTCCGAGGGCGGCAAGGGCATATCCGTCGAAGGCTCGGTGAATATCTCCGGCGGTGTGCTGGAAATAAACGCATACTCTGACGGTATGCTTGCGGTCAACACGTTTGCAATGTCCGGCGGCAGCGTAAATATCAGCTCCGGAGCGGACGGTGTGCAGGCCGGCAAAAATATCAACGGCTTCCCGAGTGATACTGGCAGCGCCGACATTTCCGGCGGCGAACTGCTCATCTCCGCAAGCAAGCGCGCCATTGACGCCAAAATTTCGCTCGACATAACGGGCGGTACGGTGTTTGCGCTGAGCGGAGCTAAAAATCCGCTCGACGTCAAGGCCGGCGGTCAGAGCTTTGTATCCATCCTTGTCAGCGGTCTTGCCGGTGATGAGGTCAAATTCGGCGAGCTTGCGTCCATGACCGCGAAGTGGGACGTCACATCCGTCCTGTTCTCTTCATCCGAGCTTCGCTCCGGCACGGAATACGCCCTCGTCTGCGGTCAGAACCGCATAGAGGTTACCGCATAACATATTCTTGGCGAACCGAGGTGATACCGTGGCAAAGAAGACTCTGCGCCTTACTTCGATCCTTGCATTTTTCTGCGCGCTGCTTCTATGCCGCGCATCGCCCGCGATGGCAGATGATACGGACAAGACAGCGGCAATACGGTATTTCTCCGGCCGCATTTCGGACTACTCGGTCGGCGAGGACGAGTACAGTCTGCTCCGGCGGCGAATGTACCGCTCGCAGGAGCCGCTTGCCGATCAGCTCCGCGTCAACGGGAGCGAGCCGCTTAGCTTCGGCAGCGGTGACGAGATGTACTATATTCTGCTTGACGGCGACGATGATGCAGCCGATCCGACGCTCAGCCTCGTAAGCACAGCCGCGGATGCGGAGCTTATCGTCTGCGGCGGAATAGACGACGAAATGCTGGCCGACGGCGGAGTTCTACGCTTCATGGTCTGCAGCGGGCGGCGCTACACCGAGTTTGAACTGCATTGCCGCACCCTGCCGCAGATGTTTCTGTATGTTGACGGGGAAATGACCCGGGATGATTCGTCCGGCCGGATGCTGCTGTACGACAACCGCGCCGAGATAGGACAGCACTGGGTCGAATCTGAGATAAAGATACATTTACGCGGTTCATCGGCAGCAACTTTCCCGAAACAAGGCTTCAAGATATCTCTCGTCACCGGCGCTTACACGCTTGATGAGCCGCGCAGTATTGATCTGCTCGGTCTGCGTGACGATGACGACTGGGTTCTGTACGCCGGGTACAACGACCCCGACCGCATCCGCAATGTGTTTTCCTCAAAGCTGTGGCACTACAGCTGCGGCAGCAATAACTCCTTCGGCCTCGATAACGGTATGGAGTATAAATATGTCGAGCTGTATATCAACGATAAGTACTGGGGCCTGTATGCGCTTGGATATCCGGTGGACGGTAAGCAGCTTCAGATATCAAAATCATCGCAGGGACAGACCGACGAGCACCTGTACCGCATACGCTTCTTCCCAAGCATAGACGATGACGGCAGCGTGCACGGCTTCTCGCTTGAATACGGTACGGAATATGAGGACGGCTCCGAGTGGGATAATCTGCGCGATTATCTTGAATGGTTAGACAGACTCCAGGCGGGCTGGACGACCAACATCTATGACCGTGTCGACGTGCCGAACGCTATAGACATGTACCTGTTTGTTGATCTTGTTCAAGGGATGGACAATGTATACCGCAACTTCTACATAAGCGCCAAGTCCACTGAGTCAGGGCATATGATGGTCTACACACCGTGGGATCTTGACCTGTGCTGGGGCAGCATATGGTCCGAATCCATGACGAATTTCACGCATCAGAACGGCTGCGATCCGTCGGTGACCGTAGCCTCTAGTGCAAATCCCGTGTATTACTATGTCATCTCCGGCGACGCGCACATGATACGCCTTGTCTGTGACCGGTACTGGGAACTGCGTGATGGTGCATGGTCGGACGACAGCATAAACGAGATGCTCGACGAATACGAAGAGGACATTTTCTTCTCCGGCGCGTACAAGCGTGACGTTCAGCGCTGGTGGGCAAGCTCCAGACGCAGCGGTACAAAGGATCTGTCCACATTCCGCAAATATGTTATGGAGCGGCTCGAGTATATGGACGAATACATCTCCGCTTTGCCGCTGACCGCAAGAGTCGTCATCTGCAGGAATATGCTGAACACAGTCGTTCCTGCATAAATAATGATATAAATGCGAAACAGCCGTCCGGCATACGCCGGACGGCTGTTATTATATTTTATCCGATTATATTTTTACTTGTTCTCCATGTTGACTGCGCCGGAGAGGTCGACGGAGGTAGAGCCTTCGTCCTCCTGCTCAAAGACGTAGTCCTTGCCGGGGAGTATCGCGTTGAGGGCGATGCCGACGATGGAAGAGACCGCGAGTCCGGACAGGCTGACAATACCGATCTGGATGCTGCCGGAGTAGCTGATGCCTATCGCAAGGACGAGGATGAGAGCCGCGATAATGACGTTGCGGGTGTTGGTGAAGTCGACTTTGTTCTCAACAACGTTGCGCACGCCGACTGCGGAGATCATACCGTAGAGGATGAGCGACACGCCGCCGATGGTCGCGGTGGGCATTGCGGAGACAAGAGCTGCAAATTTGGGGCAGAAGGAGACGAGGATGGCTATGCAGGCTGCGATGCGGATGACGCGGGGGTCGTAAACCTTGGACAGCGCGAGGACGCCGGTGTTTTCGCCGTAGGTTGTATTCGCGGGGCCGCCGAAGAGAGCCGCCAGAGAGGTGGCCAGACCGTCGCCGAGGAGAGTGCGGTGGAAGCCGGGGTCAGACATGAAGTTCTTGCCGACAGTGGAGGATATCGCGCAGATATCGCCGATATGCTCGACCATGGTAGCGAGGGACAGCGGGACTATGGTGAATACCGCAGACCAAAGCAGCGAGGAGTCTACCTCACCGGCGAACAGGCCGAACACGGTGCTGTTCCAGTGGATGGGCAGGCCGATCCATGCGGCGTTGGAGACCGCTTCGGAGACGGCCGCACGCTCTGCGGGGTCAACGATAAGTGCGAAAACATAGGAGCCGAGGACACCGAGGAGGATGGGGATTATCTTGGTCATGCCCTTGCCCCACATATTGAAGCCGATGACTATTGCGATAGCAACGACTGCGACGAGCCAGTTTGCCTTGCAGTTGTTGATTGCAGAAGAGGACAGGGTCAGACCGATCGCAATGATGATGGGTCCGGTCACGATGGGCGGGAAGAAGCGCATGACCTTCTTGACTCCGAAGGTCTTGAACAGGATGGACAGAACAACATACATCAGGCCTGCGATGAGGACGCCGAAGCATGCATAGGGCAGAAGCGCGTTATTATAAAGGGGGCTGCCATCAGCCGCGGCACCGACAGTGCGGATGGCGTTGTAGCCGCCGATGAAAGCGAAGGAGCTGCCGAGGAATGCGGGAACCTTGCCGCCGGTGAGCAGGTGGAACAGCAGTGTGCCGATGCCGGCGAAAAGCAGTGCAGTGGCAACGTCAAGTCCGGTCAGTGCTGGGACGAGTACGGTCGCGCCGAACATTGCAAACATATGCTGCAGGCCGAGCAGCAGCATTTTGGGGGTGCCGAGCTGACGGGCGTCATAGATAGGGCCGTCAATGGTGGTTTTCTTGTTCATTCAATTTACCTCTCTCTGTAGATTTTTTAATTGAATTTATATAAAGCGGCTGTGCCGCGTTATACCGTATTAAATTAGTCCGCAATGTCCATCAGAAACACGCCGGTCTCGCCGTCGTATTCCGGAAGTCTTACCTCGATAAGCTCGCTGCGGGAGGTAGGGATATTTTTGCCGACATAGTCGGCACGTATCGGAAGCTCACGGTGTCCGCGGTCGACCAGCACGGCAAACTGTATCGTTTTCGGTCTGCCGCAACTGAACACCGCCTCTATCGCGGCGCGGGCGGTGCGCCCGGTGTACAGCACATCGTCCACCAAAACCACATCCTTGCCGGTCACATCAAACGGGAGCTCCGTGCGCCGGACAAGCGGCGTATCGGCAAGCGTACTCAGATCGTCCCTGTAAAATCCGATGTCAATACTGCCGCACTGCGGGTCAAGCCCCTCTATCTTCTCGATATTGCGGCGCACCATCTGCGCGATCGGCTCTCCGCGGCGGCGGATACCGACAAGTACGACGTTATCCACACCTTTGTTTTTTTCGGTTATCTCGTGAGCAATGCGCATGAGTGCGCGGTTGAGCGCTGCCTCATCCATTATCTGAGCCTTGAGCTTCATCTGCATCCCTCCGGGCAACAAAAAATCTTGCTGGCAGAACCGGCAAGACACACAAATATACGGGCGCACTGCGACCGTAAGCTATGAGCGATCTTCCCGGCGTCTCTGCACCGTGCTTAAAAATCTCTTATTGTTTGGATTATACGTTATCGTGCCGGAAAAAGCAAGAGCGTTTTTTCACTTCGGCATTTTTGACATGTTAAGCGGCGATGCGGCCGCGAATTTGTATCCCATGACGAAAAATTGCAGCTCTTTTCAAGAGCCGCAATTTTTCGCTCGTGATCATATTTTTCGCTTTGCCAGAGCGTATGCCGCAATGAACAGAACGGCCTCACCGACGTAGAACATCATAAATCTTGCGTCAGCCTGCTGCTGACGCCTCTGCGCAGCATACAGCTGGTCCAGAGTGACAACGTTGACACTTTCAAATTCGTTCTCTACCCATGTTATGCGCGTCCTGCATACATTTTCGTTGCGGCGCAGAAATGTACGCAGCACCGTACCGTCCGGCGCCTCTATTGTCTCTGTATGCCGTTCGCGCCACTGCAGATAGTCATCGGAGCTGTCATTCACCAATTCCGCAGCCGGTGCGGACGCCCCCTCGACCGGAGCGGTCGTCGCCTCCATCGGCGTTTCCATGAACTCGACATAGTCGTCGATGCTGTCAAAGCTCATGCTGTCGGCAAAGATGAGTGCACCGCTGTCGACATAGAGCTGTGCCGCAAAGGTCACGGCGAGGACGGCGGCGCACATCGCGGTATATCTCAGTCGCAGCTTATCTGCGGCGGCACCGCGCTCATCTGCGGCGTAAACTCCGCGCTTTGCGCAGACGCGCATAACTATCGCGCTTCCGAGCAGGCCTATTACGGCAGCAATGGCTGCGGCGGGCAGTCCGTATTCTGCCCAGCTGTCGGCCGCAAGTCCCCATGCCGTGCTATATACCATGGTCAGCGGCAGGGTCGCGGCAAATACGATAAGCGTTACGACACAATTTGCCGCCGCAGTCCGTATTATTTTCTCCTTTGCGCGGTCTATAAGCAGCAGATCGGTCTCATATTTCAGCGCCGAGAATGACCTTATGAGCTTTACCGCAAGCCATACAAGGCCGGCCGCATAGAATATGCAGGCCGAAAAGAAGCCTACATATGCGCGGTTGAAGCCTATGTTGCAGATAAGCGCCGCAATGAATCCGAGCGCGGTGAGCGCATATATCCATATAGATGCCACCGTAAACTCGGTACGAACGCGTTCGGCAAGATAGCCGAGCTGCTTCTCCGTTTTCTGCTCCTGCCGCGGCTGGCGCTCCTCCTGATTTATTCTGCCGCCGCACAGCAGCTCGTCGCAGCTGACACCGAATATCTCGGCCAGCACCGGTATCATCGTCAGGTCGGGATAGCACTCGTCGCGTTCCCAGCGGCTGACGGCCTTATCAGAAACATTCAGCATCTCTGCAAGCTCGCGCTGAGTCAGCCCCTTCGCCTTGCGCAGAGCGGCAATGAAGCTCCCTATCGTTTTCTTTTCCATGATTTTCTCCTCGGGATAATGATGTCACTTGGCCTCGTGCAGTCTTATTCTACAAAAACGCAAGAAAAAATGCCAGCCCTCAGTCCGAAAATCTCTCTCGCAAAGCGAGAATCCGGTCAAACCGGCCATCTGACCATCCGCCGCGGCATTGAAATCGCCCCGATATCATCGGGGCGATAAATCTGGTATGTATTATTTGGTGCTTATCACACAGTCGCGGGGGCGGGCTCCTCAGCCTTCTCTTCAGCCTTGGGCTCGGCTTTCTCCTCGCCGTCGCCGCAGATGATAGCCATTACAGTGTTTGCCACTGCCGCCACTGCCACTGCCGCCATAACTATCAGGGGCAGACCGGTGGCTTCGGAACCGGCAATACGGGACAACGGGTACTCGTTGCCGCCGCAGATAACGGTAGCGATGAGTCCGCCGAGGGACAGGGCAAATGCGATGACGCCGAGAGTGGTAGTGGCACCGGTGACTCCGCACAGGCCGAGGATCGCTGCCGCAACACCGACGAGGCAAGCAAGAGCAGCCACGAGAGTGAGGATGACGCGGTTGATTATTTCAGCAGTAACGACGTCAGTAGTATCATCGACAAAATCACGTCCGGCCTGAACGACCTCCGCAGCCTTGACAAGATCAACGACCGGCTCGTCATTCATGACGACGACCTCACCGTTTTCATCAAGCAGCCAGTAATTGAAATCGCTGCCAAGTCTCTTTGCGATGCTCTTGACAAGAGCTTTGCCATCTGCATTGCGGTAAGTCGGAGTGCTGATGACGAGATCAAGTGCTTCGGCTATCTGGCGCTGGCCGCCCTCAAAGACGGCAAGCTGTGCCGCGCCCTCTGCGAGCTTCGCAGCACCGGCTGCAAGAGTGGCCTGACCTTCTCTATAGGAAAGGTAGCCTGCGTCAAGATCCTTCTTGGCGGCTGCAAGCTTTGCGTCGTTCTCATCGAGAGCTATCTTGGACTCGGCAAGCTTTTTCTCACCGGCAGCGATGGTGGCCTCAGCCTCGGCTATCTTCTTTTCGCCCTCGGCGACCTTCTTCTGACCCGCCTCATATTCGGCTATCTTCGCCTGACCTGCTTCATACTCGGCAACGAGGGAATCCATGGAGTAGCCGGTACCGGCAAGCTCGGCCTCGAAGATACGCTTTGCAGCGGCGACCTCGACGGCGAGGATGGCGGCTCTGTCATTGTCGCCCTCGGCGACGGCTTTGTCATACTGATTCTGGAGATTTACATACTGATTGTGCAGAGGCTTTACGACGGCATAGATGGGCTGGACCTTTGCGAGCTGAGCCTTGCCCTCTTCATATGCTTCCTTGTTGGCGGCGAGAGTGGCCTTGCCTTCCTCAAGCTCCTTTTTGCCCTGCTCGAGCTCTTTTTTGCCCGCTTCGATGGCCGCTACGCCCTCATCGTAGGCCTTATGAGCCTCGGCGAGCTTGGCAGCATTGGCATCATAGGCAGCCTGACCTGCGTCAAGCTTTGCTTTGCCGGCGTCAAGCGTTGCTTTGCCGGCGTTGTAGGTGCCAAGACCGGCTCTGTAGGTGTTCACACCGTCGGCATAAATGTCGGAATTGGCCATAAGCTCCAGGATTCCGGCATCCATCAGGTCGAAGTTTGCAAGTGCTTCGGCCTTGGTGTCCTCCCAGAACTCCTTGCAGTCCAGCTCGTCCTTGACGCTTACGCCGCAGGCCCAAGCGCCGAACAGACATACGACTGCAAGTATTGCGCTGAAAATTCTGAGCAGTACTTTCTTCATTGTTTATATCCTCCCCTAAACACAGGCCTTAATATAATAAAATTATATTCCCGGACATTAAGAAAATAATTAGAATTTATGCCCGGCCGTCAGCCTGTGCCGTTTACGACTTTATGCTCCCTCCCCCGGAGCGTGGTCATGCGCGGGACTCCTACACGATTATGCTGCTTGGATCATTCAGTTTTGCTTTTATTCGCTTTTATCGTTATTTTTATTATTGCTGCGCGGGCGGCGGTATGGGCTGCGGCGGCGATTACCGCTGCGCTGTGCCCCGTCCCTGTTTTCTTTCCCGTCTCTGCTTTCCTTGGCGGCCGGAGCAGGCTCCGCGTTCCTCGGCTTATTCTCGGGCTTCTCGCCGGTCTTTGGCTTTGCCGCGGGCTTATTGCCATGGCTGCGGCGGCGGTTCGGTCTGCCCTCGCTCTTTTCGGCAGGATGCTGCTTATCGCCCTCGGGCTTCGGCTTGCGCTGCTGGGCAGCAGGTCTGTCGGTCTTTTCCGCCTTATCCGGCTTTTCGGACTTTTCCTGTCTTGCCTGATCTGCCTTGGGCTTGACCGAACGGCGGCGGCGATTGCCGCTTTTCTTCTTTTCCGGCTCCTCTGCAGGCTGTACTGGCTCGGTCTCCGGCGTTGGCGCAACCATCATCGGTATAGCCCACTCGTCGACCGGCTCCTCCTCTTCCTCTTCGGGCTCCGGCACGTAATTGAGCACCTTGGGCAGCGGCTCTCCCTCCTTGGGTCTGCCGCCGGGGACCGCCGCAAGCTCGTTGGCCTTGAACTCACGCAGAGTATCATCCGTATCATTGTCGAGCTTGACCTTGACGGTCTGGCGCAGGAGATTGACCTGGACCGCTGTACCGTAGCCGTCCTTGGTCTCAACAAAAGCGCCCTGCTTCGGTACCTTTTTCAGCAGATCCTCATAGGCCTCCTGCTCGTAGCGCAGGCAGCACATGAGTCTGCCGCAGCTGCCGGATATTTTTGTCGGGTTCAGTGACAGAGACTGTACCTTGGCCATTTTGGTCGAGACCGGCTGGAAATCGTCCAGAAACTGGCTGCAGCAGTAGGGGCGGCCGCAGATGCCGATGCCGCCTATCATCTTTGCCTCGTCTCTGACGCCGATCTGACGCAGCTCTATACGGTTGCGGAAGATACCCGCAAGATCCTTTACAAGTTCGCGGAAGTCAACCCGGCCGTCCGAGGTGAAGAAGAACATAGTCTTGTTCCCTTCAAAATTGCACTCAACGTCCACCAGCTTCATGTCGAGCCCGTGCTCGGCTATCTTCTGCTGGCATATCTCGAAGGCCTCTTTCTCGCGCTTCTTGTTTATCTCAGTGACGCGCAGGTCGTCCTGCGTCGCGATCCTTATCACGGGGCGCAGGGGCTGCACGACGGCGGTCTCCATGACCTCATGGTTGCCGCGGCTGCAATCTGCTATTTCAAGTCCCTTGGATGTCTCAACTATGACCTTGTCTCCGGTCTTGATATCGAGCTTGCCGGGGTCAAAAAAGTAGCATTTACCGCGATTTTTGAATTTTATACTGACAACATCAATCAAGTTCTTTTCCTCTGTTCTTTGCCGCAGGCAGCGAATCGACTGCCAGCAGTCCAAAAATGTGCTTCGCACCGACGTTCAGCCGCAGCATTGCGCAGCATCGCGTCAGCAGTTCGTTGAGCCGCATAAGCTCGGTGTCGGCTATGCCGGGGTTCTTTTCCCGACGGCAGAGCATTGCCGTGCCCATATCCAGCGCACAGTCGGCAAACTCTGCAGCCTGTCTGCCGTCGAGCCCTTCGTTTGCGGTACACCAGCAGAACAGACGCATCCTGTCTCCGGCGGCGACAGCCTTGAAATATTCCTTTGCAAGCTTCTTTGAAGCGTCGTCGGTGCGCTTTTCCCCGCCGGAGCTTATCTCCGTGCAGCGTGAGCGCACGGTGGGCAGAAGCCGCTCCGTGTTCGAGGTGCAGAGTATGAACACGACCCATGCGGGCGGCTCTTCCAGCAGCTTCAGCGCCGCATTCTGGGCGTTCTCGTTCATCAGCTCCGCCTCGCGGATGATATACACCTTGCGCTCGGCCTCGTTCGGCAGGATGCTGGCATCCGCGGCCATGGCGCGTATCTGGTCTACGGTTATTTCTCGCCGGAGTTTTCCGGTCGTATCGGTCTGGCGGGCAATGCTTATAACGTCCGGATGTATCCCGGCGGCCGCCTTGCGGCAGTCCCTGCACCTTCCGCAGGGGCGCGGTTCCGCTCCGCTGCAAACCGCACGGGCGGCAAGCTTCTGCGCCCGTTCTGCGGCCTCATCGTCGGAGCCGGCGGCAATAATATATGATTGGGCAAGTCTGACGGCTTCCGTCATGGCGGCATCTCCGTTCCGCCGCCCGGGGCAGCGTCATGCATAGCTTTACGTATATTTTACAGGTTCTATCCCCAGCAGTCAACAAAAAGCGGACTTGGCAGAAGAAATTATAATGGATTGCTTCAAATATGTCAAATGTATAATTACAAAAAAGCGTCATTTTTTGGACACAATTTTCAAACTGACGTAATGAAATTTTTTCATGTTACACGTTATAACATTTCCGCAGTTCAGACGGCCGTGAATTTTCCTTGCACTTTTGGCCGCAGGGCCTTATACTATGAGCAAACACAGACAGAGAGAAGGTATATATATGACTTTGACCGCCTTTGCGCAGTGGCTCAACACTGCCTTTGCGGGCTACGATATGGCCATATTGAAAATACTGCATGCGATCGCGGGGGCGCTTGGGCCGGTGCTGACCCCGATCATGAAGCTCATTACGCTTCTCGGCGAAAAGGGCATCCTCCTGCTGCTGCTCGCGCTGGGGCTGATGTGCTTTTCACGTACCCGGCGCATCGGCGTGTGCGTATTCGGCGCAGTATGCTGCGGGGCTTTGATAACAAACTTCATTCTCAAGGATTGGGTCGCGAGACCGCGCCCGTTTGAGACGCTGGACATATATCGCCAATGGTGGGAGGCAGTGGGCTCCCCGGCGGAGGACGGCTTCTCCTTCCCCTCCGGCCACGTTACCGCGGCGGCGGCAGGCATGACGGCGCTGTGCCTTATGAAAGGCCGCAGGCTCGTGGTGCCGTCGGTGGTCATCGTTCTGCTGATGGCAATATCACGCAACTATCTTATGGCGCACTACCCGTCGGACGTACTGTTTGCGGCTGTCATCGGCGTCGCGTCGGCCTTCATCGCCTACTATATCACCAAGCTGATATTCCGCCTCTTGGAGGAGCATGAGGACCTACGCTTCTGCGAGCTTGCTCTGAATTTTGATCTTCCCGTCCGGCTCCCCGGCAGCTACCGCGGCAAGCACGAGAAATGAGCTTTAGATAACCAATTATAGAATATGGAGGACTGCATTTTGCAGTCCTCCATATTATTTGTTCTTTTTCAGGGCATTGCTGCCTCCGCCGACGCAGGACCCGGTCGGCCGAGAGTCTGTGCAGCAGGCTATCAGCCAAAGGTTTCAGATTTACATCACTCCGGTCGCTGCCTTGCTCTTAGCTATTGCGGCGTTGAGCTTGCGGGCCGGGTAATACAGCACGAGGCCAAGCACCATGAACAGTACGCACATCGCAAGCATGATCAGCGCGCAGCGGGTGTAGGTACCGTCGTAGAAGCCGCCTATGGTCTCGCGTATCATATCCATACCGTAGTGGAACGGCATGAAGTCGTAGAGATCCTGGAAGAACTGCGGCAGAACGTGGTACGGGTACGAGCCGCCGGAGCCTGCGACCTGAATGACCATGATGATGACGGACAGCGCCATGCCGATATTATCAAGCGCATAGACGAGGCTGTAGTTCATGAAGGCGAAGTTCAACGAGCATATCATGCAGGCCAGGATGAACCTGCCGGGCGCAACACACTGGATGCCTACGTAGTACAGGCAGCCGAGCGAGGTGACCAGCGCCTGGAGCATACCGATGCCGAGGAACAGAATGAAGCGGCCGAAGTAGCGCTGTATGCCGCGGGTATGTCCGAGCTCGGGATAATTCACCGGTACCTTTATCATCGTCGCCGCGAGCAGCGAACCGACGAACAATGCAAGCATTATGTAGTACGGCGACATTGCGGAGCCGTAATCGCTTATCTCGTAGACTATCTCGGTACGCATGTCGACCGGCGAGACGAGGTAATCGGCAAGACCGTCGGGGTTATTCTCAAGCACTTCCATAAGCTGCCTGAAGCCATCGCTGTTGACGAAGCGGTGTACATCGTCGGAGAACTTGGACAGGTAGTTATACACGGTATTCGACAGCGATATCGCCGCGTCTATCGAGGTCTGCCCGTCGCCCAGCGCCGCACCGTAGCCGCGTATGGTATCGGCCACGCCGTTGACCTTGCCGGCACTGCCGAGCAGCGCATTTTCAACCTCCTCCAGCGCCTTCTGCGCACCGCTTGCGGCGTTCTGGATATGGTCGGTGACATTGGTGTTGAAGGTCAGTATCGCAGTACGGATAACGTCGCGCACCTCGTTTATCTTGTCGATTATCTCCTGGCGGATGCCGGGATCCTCCATCTGATCGACCTTCTGGCGTATCTCCTCGAGCTTGGCTATCGCGTCGTCAATATACTTTGTGAGGCTGGGTGTGGAGACCTCTATAGCCTTGAGCTTCTCTTCGATGCGGTTGAGCAGCTCCAGGACCTTCTGCTGTGCGGCCTCACCGCCGGTCCACGAGCCGATGTTGTCAAGCGCACGGTTCGCAGCTTCGCGGGCAGAGTCAAGCCCATCTATCGCGGTGCCGAGCTGGTCGTACTTGAAGGTAAGATCGGTCATTATCTTCAGGCACCATTCAAGCATTTTGAGCTGGGAGGTCGCATCGCCGATATTCGGCAGCTCCTTGCGGATGCTGTCGATATGCTTGATGTCGTCGTCAAAGCTCATGAGGGGATCGGCGGTATTGAGCGCCGTCAGCGACGCGGAGGTCTCTTCAAGAGTCTTGTCCATTTCGGTGAGCTTTGCGTTTATCTCATCGTTGCTCATCGAGAAGTCGAAGTTCTTGATATCCTGATTTATACCGTCTATCGCGGTATAGGCTGTGCCTATCTGCGTGCGGCGGGAGCTGAGCTGAGACTGGAGCTCGTTGATGTCGGCTATCAGTGCATTGATCTCGGCGACCATGTCGTTGCGCACGGCCTCGGAGTCCATGCTCTCGATCCAGGACTTTATCTTCTCTATTCTGGCTATAGCGCGGTCGATTATCGCGGATGGATCGGGGATGCGCCCCTTGAGCGCTTCGAGCTTTGCCTCGAGGCCGTCAAGTATCTGGTTTATCGCATCCTTGAGCAGCGGAGTTCCGCCCCAGGAGCTTATAATGCCCAGCAGCGAGTCGAGATCCTTATCGATGTCGTCAAGCGCCTTGACGATGTTGTTGGACAGATCGCCCGCGATATCGGAGCCGGTGCCGATCGCATCGCTGACGGAGCCGACCGTGTTGCCGGCATTGATTATCACATCGCCCGCGTCATTTATCGTCGCAGCGGAGACGTTTAGAAGGTTCCCTGTCTCGCTCAGAAGATTTTTGACAGAGCCCAGAATAACATTGAGCTCCTGAAGCTGGTCGCAGGCATTGTCGAGTGCGCTGGTGAGGCTGTTCGCAACGTCATCCGCGTCAAGTCCGAAGGCGCGCACCATGGAGCTGATGGTATTTATCGCATCCGCCGCCTTTTCGACGATGGTGCTGTTTATCTGCTCCTGCACGGCGGTCTTGGCCTTGCCGGTTATCTTCGGGGCGATAGCGTTTTTCTTCTCGTTTTCGTAATATTCTATCTGCGGATGGCGCATATCGCCGTCGAGTATGCTCAGGAAATCTCCGGTGAACTCCGGCGGGACAATGAGCGCGGCGTAGTATTCGCCGGAATACACGCCGGACAGCGCTTCATCGCGGGTATCAAGGAACACCCAGCCCATCTGGTCGTTCGACTCGAGTCCCTCCATGACCATCTCGCCGATGTTGAGATGCAGGCCGAGCAGCTCGCAGCCGTCGTCCTCGTTTGCAACGGCGACCTTGATATTTGAGGTCGATGCCGGGCCGTAGGGATCCCAGTTGGAGAGGATATTGAACCATGCATACAGCGACGGGACCAGACACAGGCCCATGATGACCACGACGGCCACAACGCTCTGTCCGAGCCGCTTCATATCAAGATGAACTATTCTGCCAATATTTTTCATGCCTGATCCTCCGTTGAACCCTTCGCCTTGCCGCCGTCATTATTCTCTCCGTACTCGGCACGCAGCTCGTCGATTATCTCATCGACCTCTTCGTTCGGTACTGCAACGGTCTTGCTGCGCTGAGCGGCAGCGGCAGCACGGGCGGCCTCGGTAGCAGCCTCAAGCTCGCTTATCGTCTCGGCAAGACGCTGGCGGCGCTGACGGATGACGATGTCGGCCGTCTCTTCGCCGAAGTCCTGCTCGCGGCGGGTTATCTCTTCGACCTTTCGCTTGAGCTCAAAGTTCAGATACTCCACAGCGATAAGATACGCGGCCACTGCAAACATCGTCGCGATCCACATGAGCAGGAAAATGACCTTTGAGCCGTTTGTAATGAACATAATGGTCAGGAACAGCACGGTGGAGATTATCAGCGTCCAGAGGCCCTTGTGTATGCGGACCTGATTGGCGTAATACAGGGCTTTGACCTCGCCTACAAGCCGGTCGTATAACTGATGATAGCTATGCTCTGACATTGCTCCGCACCTCCTTAAAACAGTTCGGTCTCTTCGAGACGCTCTTCCATGAAGTGATTGACTCCCATAAAGGGCTTACGCACAAAGAGTCCGATGCCCAGCGCTGCAGCCGCAAAGATGAGCAGCTGCGCCAGCTTTGTGACGTATATATTCCCGTACAGGCCGCAGATACACTCGCGTATCGCGTCGATAGCATAGGGGAACGGGAAGAAGAGATATATCTTCTGGTAGACCTCCGGCAGCAGCTCTATCGGGAAGGTGCCGCTGGAGCCGGCTATCTGGAGGACCATAATGACGACAACGATAGCCTTGCCGACGTCGCCGAAAGAAACAGCCAGAGAATATATCAGCAGGCTGAAGGTAAAGCTCGTGACGAAGCCTGCAAGATACATCAGCCCCGGCTCGATACACTGTATCTTCAGGATCAGCAGGTCGCCGGTGATGATTATCGCGGTCTGTATCTGACTTATCACGAAGAACAGCAGATACCTGCCGAAGAAGAGCTGTACCGGGCGGGGATTTTCAAGTCCCTCTGGGCTCGCATGAGGCTTGAGTATGGCAACAAGTATAACGCCGCCGACCCAGACCGCAAGTACCGAGTAGAACGGTGCCATTGCGGAGCCGTAGTTTGCTATCGGATAGACCGCGTTGACGCTGGTCTGTACTATCTGCGCGAGATACTGTCCATATACCACAGGGCTGCCGCCGAGCAGATCCACCAGTGCGGCGAAGTAATCCTCGTCGGTCGTGATGCTGTCGAGCTTTTCAAGCGTCTCCGTCAGGGATGCCACAACACGTGAGGCCGCAGGCTGAAGAGCGTGGAGCGTATCGTCAAGTGCAGCCTTGGTGCTCTTGACCGCATCGCGCAGGACGAGTGCGTCGTTATTCAGCTTGCGGACACTGTCAAGCGTTGCGGCAACATTCAGGAATATATCCTCAACAGCCTTGGTCAGCTCTTCCGCGGAGGGGACTATGGTATCCGTCAGGCCGAATATCGTATCGACTATATCGGTGCAGTCGCCGATGGCCTCCTGAATATCGTCTCTGTGCGGCAGGGCGTTGAGCCACTTGCCGAGATCATAGAAATTATCGGCTATCTTCTGGGCAAGTGCCTTTGCATCCTGCGCGACCTGAGTATCGCCCGGGAGGGAATTGCCCCATTCGCTGACCTTGTCACCGCAGGCTATCGCATCGGCCGCGGCCTTTTCGACTGCGGCCTTCGCCGCAGCTATCGCGTCGGCATTGCCGGAGTTGACCGCGTCCTGAAGCTTGTCAAGTGCGGCCTGGACCTTCTCCAGCGCCTCATACACGGCGAGATCTATCTGCGCGACATTGTCGCGTATCTCGCTGCCCTCGGGGAGCTTGGAGTTGAGATCCGCGATTATCTGATCAAGCGCGGAGCTGTCTATCTCTATATCGCCCGTGCTGCCGGAGCCGAAATTGTCCAGTGCTCGCTGGGCGGCCTTCAGCGTGGTGAGCGCCTGCTGAAGCACGATATGCAGCGCATCGCCGGGGTTATCCTCGGCAAGGTCCGCCGATATCAGGTTTGCCTGCTCCATTATGCCGCTTATCAGGACCTCAAGGTAATTCTCGTTGATACTGCGCTTGAGTGATTCGACGGCAGTGTCTGTTATCTTTGTGGCGACAGCGTTTTTCTTTGCGTTCTCGTAATAGGTTATCTCTGGCTTGCCGTTCCACTCGGTCAGCATGTTGTACATGCTGTAGGAGAAGTTCTCGTCAATGACGACGGCGGCGTAGTAATCGCCGGAATATACGCCGTTGACGGCCTCTTCCTCGCTGTCGGTGATGACCCAGTTTATTGCGGTAGCTTCCCGAAGATCCGCAACTATATCGTCGCCCTTATTGACCCGCTCGCCATTGTCGGTCACATAGCCCTTGTCCATTGAGGCCACGGCGATGGAGATGTTGCCCGTATTGCCGTAGGGATCCCAGTTGGAGTAGATATTTAGCCATGCGTACAGACTCGGCAGGATCATTATGGCTATCGCCACCACGAAAGCGAAGAAATGCCGGCTCAGAGCCTTTACGTCTCTGCCGAAGATTTTGAATATGTTCCGCATAATTCCTCCGTACCTGCTGACAATTATTCTTGTATTTACCCTATATCTATAGAGACAGTGCTTACATTCCTGATATTATATATTTTTGTCTCAACCTTGGCAACAACAAAAGTGACGTTTCTGCGCAGGGGCGCAAAATTGCATGAAAATCAGACATTTCCGGCGGTAAGTTCAGACTCCGAAAATACGCTGTCCCCCGGTTTCTGACGAAGACCGGAGGACATTTGTTCCTGCCATTACTTATACAGATCGAGCTGGCGTTCGACCTGCGGCATTTTCCTTACCTTGGGAGAATCAAACACCTCGCCCCGGGCGACGACCATTGCGGGACTGCGCAGAGCTTCGAGGCTCTCAAGCGGGTCTCCTGCCGTGACGACGAAATCGGCGCACTTGCCCGGGGCAATGCTGCCGGTGACATCGGCCAGGCCCGCGATGCGGGCGTTTATTTCTGTCGCAGTGTGCAGAGCAAAGGCGTTCGACACGCCGCAGTATTTGTGGAAATAGTTCAGCTCACGCCACATGTCATAATGCGTGATGTACGGGCAGCCGGTATCCGTGCCGAGGCCGACGGTGACTCCGGCGGCAAGGCAGGCGCGGGCGCAGTCTATCATGCCGTTGAACACGACCTCGCCGTTATATTTCTCTGTCTCGCTGATGTGACTGACCTCGCGGTCGAACAGTGCATAGGGCAGAGCCGGAGATATCGTCGTGACCAGTGCCGCGCCGGTGGACTTGAACAGCTCAAGTATATGCTCATCGGGCTTTGCGCCGTGCTCTATAGTGTCGACCCCGTTTTCAAGCGCCACGCGGACGCCCTCCGGACTTTCAACATGAGCCGCGACCTTGTAGCCCAGCCGGTGCGCCTCATCGCAGGCGGCCTTGACATACTCCGGCGGCATTTTCAGCGCCCCCGGCTCACCCTTTACGGTCGCATCCAGCACTCCGCCGGTTATCATGAGCTTGATGAGGTCGGGCTTACCGGAGGCTATCTTCGTCACGAGCTCTTTTGCTTCATCGGCGCTGTGCGCCTCATATGCGAGGGATCCGGCCATATGTCCGCCCGGGACGGAGACCGCCATATTCGCCGCAAGGATGCGCGGACCCTTGTACTTCCCGGCCTTTATCCCGTCACGTATCTTCCCGTCATACTCCATGATGCCGCCGACGGTACGTATCGTCGTAACGCCGCTCATGAGCTGAGTCTTTGCGTTGGCAGCGCATATGACCTCGACCACATGGCGCATCAGTGCGGTGCTCGTGACGGATTTTACAAGCTTTGTGTTGTCGGACTGCTTTTTCTTCGGCCGTCCGGAGGCCGGCAGATGCAGATGCAGATTTATAAGTCCCGGCATAATGTACTTGCCGCCGAGGTCTATCCTCTCGCAGTCGGCGCCCTCGCTGCCCGCGGGAACTATGGCG
This sequence comes from uncultured Oscillospiraceae bacterium, assembly GCA_934589325.1. The sequence continues at coordinate 25,694 of CAKTNU010000004.1, forward strand.
CTTATCGTCTCGCCGTCGGTAATTATGCTCATGCCCTTCTGCGGCTGCATATTTTCGCTTCCGTCGAGTATAATGCCGTTTACGTATGCTTTTTTCATAGCTGTGCTCCTAATATTTATTTCTGCCACGATTATAGCCTCACCGCGCCGGTTTTTCAAGACTTCACAAAAAGTTCAAAGCATTGTGACAAAATACAGCTCAAAGCAGTGCCGTCTTTTTGTGGCTGATGCTTCTTGACATTGCCTGGATATCCGGCTAAAATATGTCGCGTACTACGTAATTTGGAAGTGAATAATTTTGGAGCAGAATATTCCGTTCGGAGCACGGTTTTCCATATTGAACCGCAGCTTCCGCAGGCGGATAGACGAGCTCATCGGTGAATTTGGGCTGACGGGAGTACAGGGCTTTGTGCTGTGTGAACTGCATCGCCTTGAGATGGACGGCTCGCCCGAGGTAAATCAGCGCGATCTTGAGCGTGCAGCTCATCTTAGCCATCCGACGCTCAACGAGATAATAAAGCGGCTCGAGGCCAAGGGCTTTGTGAGCTGCCGCGTCAGCGAGCGTGACCGCCGCTCAAAATGCATCGTCTCCGCGCCTAAGGCGGAGGAGGTGTTCAGCCGCATGGACGGCATGGACAGTGCGGTGTTCGGTGAGCTGTGCCGCGGTCTGAGCGATGAGCAGATATCCGCATTTCTTGAAACTATCGACATAATGCTGCAGAACGCCATGGAACTGCACCAGATGCAGTGTCCCGGCGGGAAAGGATGTGACGGCACATGATAAAGAGACTTGCCGCATGTGTGAGAGAATATAAAAAGCCTACGATCCTCACTCTTATATTTATAGTAGGCGAAGCCTTTATCGAGACATTTATACCGTTCATAACCGCCAGGCTGGTGAACCTGATAAAATACGGCGCTCCGATGGAGCAGGTAGTGCGCATCGGACTGTTTCTGGTGCTGATGGCCTGCCTGTCCCTCTGCTGCGGCGGCATTGCCGGCGCTACCTGCGCCAAGGCCTCCACCGGCTTTGCCAAGAATCTGCGGCACGATATGTTCGAGCGGATACAGGGCTTTTCCTTTGAGAATATAGACAAATTCTCCTCCGCATCGCTCGTAACGCGTATGACCACCGATATCAGCAATGTCCAGATGTCGTTTATGATGATAATCAGGCTTGCAATACGCTGCCCGCTGATGTTCATTTTCTGCATCGTGATGGCCTTTATCATGGGCGGAAAGCTGGCACTGACCTTTGTTGTCGTCGTGCCGGTGCTGATATTCGGGCTTTTGATGATAGCGCGCAAGGCAATGCCCGCGTTCCGCGCCGTGTTCCGCAAGTATGACCGGCTCAACGAATCCATTGAGGAAAATGTCCGCGGTATGCGCGTCGTCAAGGGCTTTGCTCGGGAAAACTACGAAAAGCAGAAGTTCGGCGCCGCGTCCAAGGATATCTGCGGCGATTTCACTCATGCCGAGCGTATCGTTGCCCTCAACTCCCCGCTCATGCAGCTGTGCGTATATTTCAACATGGTGTTCATCATGATAGTCGGCTCCAAGCTCGTCATAACCAGCGGCGGGCAGACGATAGACGTCGGCCAGATGTCCGCCATGCTGACCTATGGCTTCCAGATACTCATGTCGCTGATGATGATATCCATGATATACGTCATGCTCACGATGTCCGCAGAATCGGCAAAGCGTATCTGCGAGGTCCTTTCCGAGGAGCCCGCGCTGAAAAATCCGGAGCACCCCGTGACCGATGTCGCCGACGGCTCGATAGATTTTGACGGCGTATCGTTCAAATACTCCTCAAAGGCGAAGAAATTCGCCCTGCGTGATATCGACCTGCACATCGCCTCCGGCATGACCGTCGGCATACTCGGCGGTACCGGCAGCAGCAAGACCACTCTCATCCAGCTCATCTCCAGGCTTTACGATGTGACGGAGGGCTCCGTCCGCGTAGGCGGCGTCGATGTGCGCGATTACGATATGGAGACTCTGCGAAACAGCGTCGCGGTCGTGCTGCAGAAGAACCTGCTGTTTTCAGGCACAATAAAAGACAATCTCCGCTGGGGCGATCCCGATGCGACCGACGAGGAGCTTGAAGCCGCCTGCCGCCTCGCACAGGCAGACGATTTCGTCCGTTCCTTCCCCGACGGCTACGACACGTGGATAGAGCAGGGCGGCACCAATGTCTCCGGCGGCCAGAAGCAGCGCCTCTGCATCGCCCGCGCACTGCTCAAGAAGCCCAAGGTGCTGATACTAGACGACTCTACAAGCGCCGTCGACACCCGGACCGACGCGCTTATCCGCGCAGGCTTCAAGACCTACATTCCCGAGACTACGAAAATAATCATCGCCCAGCGCGTGGCTTCGGTGCAGGATGCCGACATGATAATCGTCATGGACAACGGCCGTATCGCCGCATCCGGCACACACGAGGAGCTGCTGCGCACATGCGATATCTACCGCGAGGTCTGCCAGCAGCAGACGAACGGAGGTGACGGCAATGAGTGAAAAAATCAAAAACGCGCCCCCCGCGGCGAAAAAGGGCAATATAGGCCGCGTGATAAAGAAGCTCGTCGGCTACTATCCCGTCCTCGCCCCGCTCACAGCGCTGTGCATACTGTTTTCCGCGATAGTGTCCTCCATTCCGTCGATATTCATGCAGAATGTGCTGTCCATCGTAGAAGCCCATTACAAGATCGGCGACTGGTCCGCGGCCAAGGCCGAGATAATGCCGTGGGTCACAGCGCTGATAATCCTGTATGTGCTGTCGATACTGTCGATGACGCTCTACAGCCAGCTCATGGCATATATGACGCAGGGCTTCCTCGATAAGCTCCGCCGCGAAATGTTCGACGGCATGCAGGATCTTCCGATAAAATACTTTGACACGCACCAGCACGGCGATATCATGAGCTACTACACCAACGATATCGACACTCTGCGCCAGCTCGTTTCACAGGCCATCCCCGCCTTTATTCAGTCCGGGGCGATCGTTCTCTGCGTGCTTGCAATAATGCTGTACTACAGCGTACTGATGACCCTCGTGCTTCTGCTCGGCGTGGTCGCGATGATATTCGTGGCCAAAAAGGTCGGCGGCGGCTCGGCAAGATATTTTATCCGCCAGCAGAAGTCAGTTGCAAAGACCGAGGGCTATATTCAGGAGATGATGAACGGCCAGAAGGTCGTCAAGGTATTCTGCCACGAGGATCAGTGCATCAAGGATTTCGACGCGATAAACGACGCACTGTGCGACGACAGCTTCCGCGCCAACGCCTATGCCAACATACTCGGCCCGATAATAGGCAACATCGGCAATGTCCTGTACGTCACTC
>CAKTNU010000005.1 GCA_934589325.1 uncultured Oscillospiraceae bacterium
GAGCACCTGCTGCTTGCCCGTCAGGTTAACGTTCCTTCCGTTCTGGTCTTCCTGAACAAGTGCGACCAGGTCGACGACGAAGAGCTCCTCGAGCTCGTCGAGATGGAAGTTCGTGAGCTGCTCGACTTCTACGGCTTCCCTGGCGATGACACCCCGATCATCCGTGGTTCCGCTCTGAACGCTCTCGTTTCCGAGTCCAACGACCCCAACGCTCCCGAGTTCGAGTGCATCAAGAACCTCATGGAGGCTGTTGACACTTGGATCCCCACTCCCGACCGCAAGGCCGATATGCCCTTCCTTATGCCTATCGAGGACGTCTTCACCATCTCCGGCCGCGGCACTGTTGTTACCGGTCGTGTTGAGCGTGGCCGCGTCAAGATCGGCGACAAGGTCGAGATCGTTGGCCTGAAGGACGAGTCCACCGAGACCACCGTTACCGGTACCGAGATGTTCCACAAGACCCTCGAGTACGCAGAGGCTGGCGACAATGTCGGCTGCCTGCTCCGTGGTATCGACAAGAAGGCTGTTGAGCGTGGTCAGGTTCTGGCTGCTCCCAAGTCCATTCATCCCCACACCAAGTTCAAGGGTCAGGTCTACGTTCTGTCCAAGGACGAAGGCGGCCGTCACACCCCGTTCTTCAACAACTACCGTCCTCAGTTCTACTTCCGTACCACCGACGTTACCGGCGTCATCTCCCTGCCCGAAGGCGTTGAGATGTGCATGCCCGGCGACAACGTCGACATGGACGTCGAGCTGATCACCCCGATCGCAATCGAGACCGGTCTGCGTTTCGCTATCCGTGAGGGTGGCCGTACCGTCGGTTCCGGTGTTGTCATCGGCATCAACGAGTAATTCTCATCTGTAAAAACATCCAAGGCATATGCCTTGGATGTTTTTTTATCTCCTTTTTTCAGGAGCTCTTGATTGCGCAGGGAATAGCTGGTATAATATTGGTGAGGTGGAAAGTATGATCGATATACACTGCCATATGCTGCCCTGCGTGGACGACGGATCGGACTCGCTGGATACGTCGCTGCTTATGGCGTCGATGGCGGCGGAGAACGGTACCCACACCGTTATCGTCACACCGCACTGCAATATTCCCGGCGAGCCGGGAAATTACCCTACGCGTGAGCTGCTGGAAAAATTCATTGCTCTGCGCAGTGCCATTGAGTCTGCACAGATCCCGCTCAAGATACTTGCGGGGGCCGAAATATTCTGCACGGCAAATATTTCGGAGCTTATACGCGCAAAGAAGCTGCTGCCGCTGGCGAGCAGCCGGTATTTGCTGGTCGAGTTCGCTTTCAATGAGGACTCTATTGAGATGAATTCACGGCTCGAACAGATATTTGCCGAGGGGCTGACGCCCGTTATTGCGCACCCAGAGCGGTATAACGCCGTACAGCGTGACCGGACCTTGTCGGAGCGGTGGTTTGCCGCGGGCTATATAATGCAGATAAATAAGGACAGCGTGTTCGGAGGGCTTGGCCAGCGTGCCAAGCGCACGGCGGAATTTATGCTCGGTCAAGGGCTTGCGCATATTGCCGCCAGCGATGCTCATGGGACATATTCCAGAAATCCGGATCTGTCGCATCTGTATGAGCATATCAGCCTGAACTATTCCGAGGAGTATGCGGATATACTTCTGAACGAGAATCCGCGCCGTATAATTGAAAACAAGCCTATGCTGCGCGCATAAAAAGGTCCCTGATCTTTGATCAGGGACCTTTTTATATGTGCTATATAGTGATAATATGCGGTGCAATGTCGGGGGCGTGGTTTGCAAGAGATTCCACGCATTTCGGGTCGAGGCTCTGCTCACGTATCCATTTTAATGAGCGCATCTGCGCGGCAGGGTCGGAGCTTATTCCGGATGTGATGAGCTCCTGCCATGAGCGGCTTGCATATCCGCCGTCCGAATACAGCAGCACAAAGCTTCCGTCCGCTCCGCGCAGCTTTACGGCGCATAGGCCGTCGCTGTGACCGGGGATATTTATCAGCTTCACGCTCCCATCCCCGAACAGATCGAATGTCCGGCTGAACGGTCCTTCCGTGTCGTTCCAATCAAAGCCTTCAAGCCTGCATTTTGCCCACCAGCGCGTGGCATACCGTATCTGCGTGACCGGTGATCTGCCGGAGGCAAATTTCAGCTCCGCATTCGAGACAAGGATGTGATCCGCACCGCGCACGAGCTCGAGGCCATTGGCATGGTCACAGTCAAGATGCGTAAGCAGCACATAATCAAGCTCCTCCGGCCTGACGCCGAGTGCCGCAAGCTGTTCGTCAACGGCTTCACCCGGTGGCAGCATGGCTTGATTGGTGAGGTACAGCGGCAGACTGCCGAGAGACCGTATCTGCGCGATGCGGTCATAGGTTCCCAGCGGACTTATCGCACGGCTCCAGCCGGTATCGACCAGCAGCCGCCCCTTCGGGTGCTCGATATAATATGCCGATACCGGCAGCCATATCCATTTGCGGCGCGGCGTAGTCAGCCCGGCAGCCTTGATAATGCCGCAGCTGCCGCCGAAGGGGAGATATGGCGATACACAGACGCGGCCCGTGTGCAGTACATGTATTTTGATCTCGTTCATGCCTATTTCCCAGCGTTTATCTTCTTTGTCAGGTCGCGCTTCCAGCGCTCCGGCGCGAGGCGGCAGGCGAGCTTCAGAATCTTATAATACGGCCTTGTCGTATGCACGACCTCTCCGCGCTGCATGGCGCGATAGCCTTCCATTGCTACGTCGGCGGCAGTCATGGGACGGAAAAAGGTGAACATTCTGTTTGCCTTGCCCATGTTGGCCTCTTTTTCAAAGTTGGTAGCCGTCGGACCCGGGCACAGGCATGTGACTGTGACTCCGGTACCCTCCATCTCCTTCGCCACCGCCTGCGACAGCGAGTACACAAAGCTCTTGCTCGCATAATACATCGGCATATACGGGCCGGGCATGTATGCGGCTATCGACGAGAGATTAAGTATTTTCCCGCCGCCGCGCCGCTCCATGTCGGCGGCAAAGAGCTGCATGAGCCGCATAACGGATATCATGTTCAGACCCGCAATGCTGCGCTCCTTATCCCACGGGATATCGACAAAGCGTCCATAATCGCCGGCTCCGGCGTTGTTTATCAGGATATCTGCATCAAGGCCGGCGGCGTTTACGGCGGCGTAGACCCTGTCGGCCTCCCCGTCCTTGGACAGATCCGCTTCAATCGGCATGACGGCGATGCCGTACTACGCCTCAAACTCGTGCTTGGCGGCGTCGAGCCGTGCCGCATTGCGGCCGACTATGACGAGGTCGAAGCCGTCTGCAGCCAAAAGCCGTGCAAATTCGTGTCCGATGCCGGATGTAGCACCGGTGATAACCGCTGTTCTGCTCATTTCATACCTCCACATTATTTCTGAACCCAGTATAATATATTGTCGTTCAGGTTTACACGACAAAAAGACGCAAAGTGTGCAAAAATGCCGCTTCTCTTGAAGCGGCATTTTGCACTTATTGTTCCGTGTATGCCTCGAGCGTCCTCGATAGGAGCTTTTTGACGTACTCAAGGTCGAGCTCATACTGTTCCGTCAGCCAATACCGGTATGCGCCGAGTGCCTCGGATGCGAGCATTTCCAGCGTCAGCTCCATATTATGCCCTCCGACATGAGCCATGCGGCCATATAGGTGATACTTTATCCCGGCCTTCCATTTTTCGATGAAGCGCGAGTTCGGCCGCTCGACAAGAAAGAGCCGGAAAAGCTGCTGATTTTCCTGAATATATTCCACCGTCCGACGGATAAAATCAAGGTCAAGCTCACAGACGGGGACAGAGCCGAGCAGCTCGGAGTTGAGACTGACGAGGCCTGCCGCGGCACGGTTTTCAATGTCCGCCAGACAATCGTCCACAATGCCGTAATAAGCGTAAAATGTGCTGCGGGCTACGGAGGCGCGGGCGCACAGCTCCTTTACGGAGATGCGGCTGACGTCCCTCTGCGCATACAGCTCGAGCAGAGCTTTCTCTATGGCTTCGCGGGCCGCGGTCTGCTCACGCGGATGTATTCGGCAGATGAAAGCATAAGGATTATCGCTCATAAGATCAGACCGTTATTGGAGCCTCGGCGGACTTTTTCTTCTTAGGAGGCTGACCGCGGCGGTAATAGGTCGGGACGATGCGTTCTATGCAGTCACGCACGGCCTCCCCGTCGCGCTCGTCGACCTGCCGCAGCTCGTCGAGCTGACAGGTAAATTCTTCTCCATCCACATCCAGCTCACGGCCTATGTATATAAGGTCGTTCGCGGTCTTTTCCATGCCCTCGGCATCCATGAGTATTTCCTCAAACAGCTTTTCACCGGGGCGCAGGCCGGTGTATTCGACCTTGATGTCCACATCCGGCTCAAAGCCGGAGAGACGTATCATATTGCGGGCCAGATCGTCAATACGCACGGGATCACCCATATCGAGAACAAATATCTCGCCGCCCTTGGCATATGCGCCGGCCTGAAGCACGAGCGATACGGCCTCCGGTATGGTCATGAAATAGCGGATAACATTCTTGTCCGTAACGGTGACGGGACCGCCGGCCAGTATTTGCTTGCGGAACAGAGGTATCACGCTGCCGTTGCTGCCGAGAACATTGCCGAAGCGCACCGCGACATATTCCGTTGCAGAGCGCTTGTTCATCATCTGGATGACCATTTCGCACATACGCTTTGACGCGCCCATAACATTGGTGGGGTTCACGGCTTTGTCGGTAGAGATGAGCAGGAAGCGCTTTGCCCCAAATTCTGCCGCCGCCTCCGCGACGTTCAGAGTGCCGAAAACGTTGTTTTTTATTGCCTCGGCAGGGGAATCTTCCATCAGCGGCACGTGCTTGTGCGCCGCGGCGTGGAAAACCAACTCCGGACGGAACTCGTCCACTATGTTGAAAACACGCTTCCTGTCGCGCACGGAGCCGATGAGCACGACAAGGTCGAGCGCCGGATAGCGGCGGCGCAGCTCCTGCTGGATGTCGTAGGCGTTATTTTCATAAATATCGAAGATTATCAGACGGCCTACGCCGTGCTTGGCTATCTGACGGCAAAGCTCACTGCCGATACTGCCGCCTCCGCCCGTGACGAGGACGGTCTTGCCGCGTATGTATTCGGCGATGCCGCTCATGTCAACATCGACCGTGGCGCGGCCGAGAAGGTCGATAATATCGACGTCGCGGACCTTCTTGATGCTGACCTCACCGTTGACGAGCTGATAAAGCGCGGGGAGCGTTTTCAGGCGACAGCCGGTGCGCTGGCAGATGGAGATAAGCTCCGCCCGGTCTCTGAGCTGAGCCGAGGGGATGGCGAGGACGATCTCCTCCACGCCGTATTTTTCGGCCGCCCACTCGATGCGGCTGCGGTTGCCGACTATCGGCACGCCCATCATCAGCGCGCCCTTTTTGCTGAGATTGTCGTCAATGACGCAGACGACGAGATTTTCCGAGTGAGAGCTGTTCTGAAATTCGCGTATGACCATGGCTCCGGCGGCGCCTCCGCCGATGAGCATGGTGCGCTTGCGGACTCCGCGCTTGGCCGCGGCGCGCTGATTGCGGAGGACACGGTAAACAAAGCGCGGGAAGGAAGCCGCGACGAACAGAACGAGCATATAAATGAACGGATAGCTGCGCGGCACGTCGAGGCCGAGCAGCAGCATGCCGAGCCATACCTCGGCAGCAGAGCACAGCGACGCAAGACCTATGCGCACGAGCTCGTGCACTCCCGCAAACTCCCACAGACTGTTGTAAAGCCCGAAAGCCGTGAATATCAGCATCGTGAGCAGCGTATTGAGCGCCGCGTAATCCGTGACGCTTGCAAGAAAGCCGGATTCTGCTGCGAGCGCAGGCGACAGTTCAAAGCGGAGCAGCAGCGCTGCAAAGGCCGAGATATTTATCATCACAATGTCCGCCAGCAGCAGACATGCTATGCGCAGTAGCTTAGGCTTATTCAGATTTTCTCCCAAAAAACGCTTCATCTTATCCCCCGAAATTTACGCAGACAGCGGCACAATTATTAATATGATAGCACAGAATATGGAACTTGTACAGGCCTAAAAGCAACAAATTTGTGGGAGAATTTCAATAGATTTGTATGCGGGTACAATAGTTCGGCATGGGAGCATAAATTTCCGGCGGAAAATCGCCCGGATGCGTTGAAAAATTAGGAAGTATATGATAAAATAACTCGATTATAATGGACGTGGTGTCTGCACCACGCGGAACTCAGGGATAAGCATGAAAGCACTCAGAACCGGACTAATAATATGTCTTGTCATCGTGACGGCGCTGTTCGCTGCCGGGCAGGTATATACCCATATAATAGCCGACAATATGCGCCCCGTCATCAGCATTGACTCCGACTATATCACCGTCAGCGTCGAGGACGGTCAGGCGGCGCTCCTGCAGGGAGTCACCGCGAGCGACGACAGGGATGGGGACATTTCCTCGCAGGTCATAGTTTCGGGCGTGTCGAAGCTGATAAACAACGATACTGCGAAGGTGTCATATATGGTGTTTGACAAGGCCGGAAATATGGGCAGTGCGTCACGATATGTCCGCTATTCGGATTATCACCGCCCGCGCTTTCTGCTGACAAAGCCGCTGGTCTATAACCTTGGCGAGACGGTATCGCTCTCCGGCAGGCTTCAGGCGCAGGACGCAATAGACGGTGATATCACCGGCTCCATCCGTGTGCTGTCGTCGGATATAATCAGCAGCATCGAGGGAGTCTACAGTCTGTCGCTGCAGGTCACGAACTCCGTCGGGGACACGGCGCAGGTGACTCTGCCTGTGACGATACGGCACGAGGCAGAGGGCGGCGAACAGCTTACGCTCAGGAGATACCTGATATATATCGGCGTCGGCGACGATTTTGACCCGCGCACGTATATCGACTCCGTACCCGGCGGCTCCGCGGCCGATGTCCGTATTGACAGCAGCGTCGACACGGGCACCGCCGGCTCGTACATCGTTACCTACAGCTGCACGGTCGGCGGGCGGACAAGGACTGCGATAATGACCGTAGTGGTCGAATGAGGAGGCGCGGCATGGAAGAAAAAAATATTCGCGCAGAGGATATATCCCTGCATTGCCTGCTGCGCACACTGCGGAAAAATCTCTGGATGATGATAGCGGCGGCGCTGATATTCGCGATGGCCGTATCGCTGTATGCAAATTTCGGCCGCAAGCCCGTCTATCGCGCCAGCATGACCTATGCCGTCACCTCAAGGCTCAGCACCTACAGCACCAGAAATATCACGGCGGCCAAGGAGATGGCCTCGATACTCACGCAGGTGCTCGACAATGAGATAGTAAACGAGACGATACGCTCCTCGTCCGAGGAGCTGCGGAATTATTCCGGCGGCATCAGCGCAAGACTCGTTGAAAACAGCAACTTTGTCGTAGTCATATCCGAGTCATCGTCGCCGCGTACCGCGTTTCAGGCGCTCGTCGCACTGGAGAATAATTTCGACTCGATAGCCGACTATATCTCAAGCAATATCGTCGCTCAGGCCATACAGGAGCCGACCGCGACCGGGCTTCCGGTGAACGCCATGAATGTCCGCTCGACGGCAATAAAGGCCGCGGCGCTGGGCTTTATACTGATGGCGGCGGCAATAGCGGCGCTGACCGTTACCAGCGAGACTATACAGACCCGTGAGGGCGCACGGCATCTGATAGACGCGCCCGTCGTCGCTGTTCTGGGACATGAGCGCACCGGAAAAAAGAAAGATCCCACGCCCGTTCTGATAACCTCGCCGACGGTGAGCTTTGCGTACACGGAAAATATAAGTTCCATATGCTCGAGGCTGGAGCACGAAAGGCGCGAGAAGGGGAGCAATATAATCCTCGTCACAAGCGTCGGCGCGAACGAGGGCAAGTCCACGGTAGCCGCGAATATCGCGATAAGCCTTGCCGCACGCGGGCATAAGCTCGCCCTGATGGATGCCGACCTCAGAAACCCGACACAGGCGGATATTTTCGGCGGCCGGTGGAGCAGCCCGCTGCCGCTCAATAAAATGCTTGCCAAGCCATTCTCTGTCGAGGCGCTGAACACCTGCGCCAAGTACGACAGGGAGACCGGCGTCATGATGCTCTTCTCAGGCGACAGTGACCAGCGCAGTACGGAGCTTCTCTCCTCCGATACGATGCATATGACCATAGAGCGCCTGCGCAGGCTTGATTTTGTTATAATAGATACGCCGCCGATGGGAATGTTCCCGGATGCGGAGCTCCTGTGCGACGAGGCGGACATTTCACTGCTCGTCGTGCGGCAGAACGTGATATCCGCGCCGGATATCAATGACGCGGTGGACGCGCTGAACAAGGGCAAGGCGCAGTTCCTCGGCTGCGTCCTCAACGATATGCAGGGCGGCAGCGGCGGCTATGGTTACGGCTACGGCTACGGCCGCTACGGTTACGGCTACGGGAAAAAATACGGCTACGGCAAGAAATACGGCTATTCGCACTATGGCTACGGCAATGATGCGAAAAAGTCGGAGCGCACGAAGGGTTGATGCAAGTGGATACGGAAAATAAAAATTACATAGACCTCACAGAGCTGATGACCCGCTTCTTCCGCGAGCTGAGGACGCTGTGGCTGCCGGTGGTACTGATAACTGCGGCGCTTGCGGCGCTGTTTGCGCTGCGGGCGAAGCTGAGCTTCGTGCCGAGGTACGAGTCCAAGGCGATGTTCACCGTCAGCTCCGGCTATTCGTCGGATGATATACTGTCCTACAGCTATTATTACGATAATGAGGCCGCAAAGCAGCTGGCCGCCGCATTCCCGTACATGCTGCGGATGGACGTTATGAACGAGCTTGTCAAGCAGGAGCTGGGCGTGAGCTATATAAACGGCAGCATCAATGCCGAGGCTGTCGCCGATACGAACCTGTTTGTCCTGACAGTCACCAGCACGAGCGCACAGGATGCGTATGATATATTGAACGCGGTCATAAAGAGCTATCCCCGGGTCGCGCTGTATATGGTCGACTATTCGCAGGTCGTTATGAAGAGCGAACCGACTATGGCGACCGCGCCGTATAACAGCCTCTCGATCAAGGGACCAGCGATCAAAGGCGGGCTGCTCGGCCTTGTACTGGGCTGCGCGATAGTTCTTGTCCTGGCGATGATGCGTAAGACTATATACGGAACGGATGACCTCAAGGCTTCGATAAATATGCCGGTGCTTGCGAACATCTCGCTGACCTCGGCGAAAAAGCGCCGCAGCAGCAAGAGCGGCCTGTCGATAAGCCGCACAGGGGCGGATCCGGATTTCGTTGAATCCATCCGCGGCCTGCGCATCAAGCTCCTGCGAGGTATGACCGCGCCCGGCGCGCAGGTGATACTCGTCACCAGCACCCTCCCCGGTGAGGGCAAGACGACGATATCCTCGAATCTCGCCCTGTCGCTTGCAAGCAGCGGACTGAAAACCGTGCTCATCGACACCGACCTCAGAAAGCAGGACGATAAGGATGCTCTGGGAGTCAGCGATAAGGCGCCCGGCCTGCCGGAGTACATGCTGGACAGCCGGCTGGATGTATCGCGCATGCTCTCGGATGTACCGGGCAGTACGCTGAAGGTCATATGCAGCATGGAGCCGAAGCGCCGTCCGGCGCTGGACGGCCGGCGGCTCGAGGAGCTTATAGAGCAGCTCCGGCCGGAGTTTGATTATATAGTCCTCGATACTCCGCCCTGCGGCGTTGTCTCCGATGCGAAGTTCATCTGCCGCTATGCGGACGCCGTAGTTTACGTCGTGCGCTACGACTATGCGGCGCGCAGCCAGATAATCGACTCCGTGCAGGAACTGGCCGGGCAGAAGGCGAAGCTCGCCGGAAGCGTCCTCAACGGTGCACCCGCAAGCCGCCGTGCCAAGGGTTACGGATATGGCTACGGGAAATACGGCTACAGCAAGTACGGGTACAGTAAATACGGATATAAGAAATACGGCTACGGCAGGGGCAGCTCTGCCGAAGATAAAACATGACGAAAAGGGTCGATACGGCTGAGTATATGGATGTCCTGCGCGAGCTTGTCGGGCAGGGGCACCGCGTGTCCGTCAAGGTCGCGGGCAGCAGTATGGCGCCCTTCCTGCGTGACGGCAGGGATACGGTGTTTTTCTCCGCGCCGCGGACCGGGATAGAAAAGGGCGACATTGTCTTTTACACCCGCCCGGGCGGGCAGTATGTGATGCACCGCGTGTGCCGTATTGCCACGGACGGCAGTCTGGATATCTGCGGGGATGGGCAGTGCGTCATGGAGTGCGGTGTGCCGCGTTCGGCAGTGTTTGCAAGGGTCGACAAGGCCGAACGGGACGGAAGGCTGATCGCTCCCGGCGATAAATACTGGGACTTTTACGCAGGCTTTTGGGTGGATTCATTCAGAGTGCGTCCGGTGCTGCTCCGCGGAGGGAGTGCGGCGAAGAAAATGCTGAAGCGGCTCGGCATTGAGGTCGGCCTTTGATTCAGATGGAGGATCCGATGGAACAGGGCAGCGAAAATAAAAATAACGGGCCGCTCCGCTCGGAGTCTCTCGGTATGCTGATAAAAAGTCTCCGGGACGGAAGCTTCCGCGAGATGTATGCCGACTGGAAGTGGATAATGCGATACGCCGGGCCGTACAAGTCCCGTATCGCACTGTATACGCTGCTGGGGCTGCTGTGCAGCGCTACGGGACTTGCCTCGAGCGTTGCGGGAAAGTACGTTATAGACATCATCACCGGCTATGACTCGAGCCGACTCTGGCTCGTCGCTGTGCTGATGGTCGCGGGAGCGGCACTCAGCATCGGCTTTTCAAGCCTGTCGTCGTGGGTCTCGGCCCGGCTGGGCGTGGACATAAACAACGACATTCAGGCGGATGTTTTCGGCTGCCTGCTCGACTCCGAATGGCTCGAGCTTAGCCGCTTTAAGAGCGGAGATATTTTGAACCGCTTCACCTCGGATGTCGGCACCGTCGCATCGAACGCTATATGCTGGATACCGAATCTGGTGATATATCTCTTCAGCTTTGCGGCGACCTTCTGCGTTATAATGTACTATGACCCGATCATGGCGCTCATCGCGTTTGCAAGTGCTCCGGTGCTGCTGTTCACGTCGCGGCCGCTGATGCGAAAAATGCGCGGCTACAGCCGCAAGACCCGCGAAACGCTCAGCGAGCTTTCGGCATTTCAGGTGGAGGTATTCTATAACGTCGATTCCATAAAGAGCTTTGACGCCGAGGACGACACAAAGCACCGCCTCAAGGACTGGCAGGATAGGTATAAGGACGTCGCCTTGGGCTATAACTCGTTCAGCATCCGGACAAAGGCATGGCTGGCGGTACTGGGCAAGCTGGTGGAGTTCATAGCCTTCGGCTACTGCCTGTGGCGGCTTTGGGGGCACTATATAAATTACGGCACGATGACGCTGTTCCTGCAGCAGCGCGCAGGACTCAGCAGCGCTTTTTCCGGCCTTGTCGGGATGCTGCCCGCCGCTATGACGAGCTCTGTCGCCGCCCGGCGAATACGCGAGCTTGCAGAGCTTCCGAAGGAGCCGCGGGGAGAGACACCGGAGCATGACGGCGCATATGCGCTGGAGCTCAAGAATATAGATTTTTCATACACTCAAGGCGTAAAGGTGATAAGCGATTCGGGCTTCTCGGCCGCACCGGGCGAGATAGTCGCGCTGGTGGGGCCGTCCGGCGAGGGCAAGACCACGCTGATACGCCTGCTTCTCGGCCTCATACATCCGAAATCCGGAACAGCAAGGCTGACAGGTCCCGACGGGGAGATACCGATATCGGCCGACACGCGGCGGCTGTTCTCCTATGTTCCGCAGGGGAACACCGTGTTCTCCGGCACTATTGCCGACAATCTGCGCATCGTCAGGCAGGACGCCGACGACGGACAGATCATAGCTGCGCTGAAGGCGGCATGTGCATGGGATTTCGTCTCAAAAATGCCGGAGGGGATAAACAGCTCCGTCGGCGAGCGCGGGCGCGGACTGTCGGAGGGACAGGCGCAGCGTATCGCGATAGCGCGTGCGATACTGCGCGATGCGCCGATACTGCTGATGGACGAGGCAACCAGCGCGCTTGATGTTGCCACCGAGCGGCAGGTGCTGCGCAGTATTCTGGAGCATTGCCCGGACAAGACCTGCGTCATAACTACCCACCGGCCGAGCGTGCTGAACATGTGCAGCCGTGTTTACCGCGTACTGGATACCCGCGTTACGGAGCTTTCCGAGGAGGAGAGCGCAAAAATGGTCATGGACTTTTAAAAAATATTCAGATCAGAAGGAGAGAACAGCATGAAACTTCCGAAACTTGCAAAGCGTAAAAACACCCCGGTGGTCATCATCAAGAAGGCGCGCCGGAAATATCACAAATTGTTCTTCGTTATCGGCGCCGCCGTTGGCGGCACGGTCGGCTTCAAGCTCCGCGACATAGTGGATATGCTGGCCGAGAAACTGAAAAAGAAATAAGACGTATCAGGAGCCGGCGGAGAGTCATAAGTACTCTCCGCCGGTTTAAAAATTTGTGCCGCGGCGATAATTTCAGTATCGATCAGCCCGCGGCGCGGCCTTAAGAAATTTTAAGGCCGCCGTTCATTGAAATTTAACTATTCGGCGCTATAATATTAGCCGAAAAAGGAGACATTGCCTGCCGGAAGGGAGAGAACATGAGAAAAAAGAGCAAAACTCAGATGTTTTTCAGAGCGTTTTTCACCATCATCGCCGTTATTGCGCTGGTGGTCATCGGCGCGTTCTGTGCATATATGCTGTGGGAGAAGGCTCCGGCTGTTTCGGATGAGGCTCCAGCCGTCGTCTCTGCAAAGCCTGTAAAGACCGATACGGGCGACAAGACGCCGGCGGAGACCGATGATCCCGGCACCGCATTCAATACCGAGCGTCAGGACGGCGTGTACACGGTGCTGCTCGTCGGCAATGACGACGGCAACGGCAACACCGACACGATAATAGTCGGCAAGATAGACACCGTGCAGCACAAGATGGACTTTGTCAGCATACCCCGCGATACGTTCGTCAACATCGGCTGGAACATACGTAAGATAAACGCCGTATATTGGGGAACGGTCAATTCCGGCGGCAGCGGCATCGACGGCCTGCGCCAGCAGGTCAAGAATCTGCTGGGCTTTGACGTGGACTGCTATGCGGTCATAGATCTTGACGTGTTCATTGACACTGTCGACACGCTCGGCGGCATATACTTTGATGTTCCGCAGGACATGGATTATGAGGACGCGAGCCAGAACCTGTATATCCATGTAAAAGCGGGCTATCAGCTGCTCGACGGGTATCAGGCCATGGGCGTCTGCCGCTACCGCAGCGGATACGTTACCGGTGATCTCGGACGCGTCGAGACACAGCAGAAGTTTCTGAAGGCCGCTGCGAGCCAGTTCATTACGCTCGGCAATATCCCGAACATATCCAAGATCACGCAGATACTATCGGACGGCATGGATACAAACCTCACAGCTGCGAATATCGCCTTTTTCCTGCGGCAGGCGCTGCTGTGCAAGAGTGAGGACATCAATTTCTACACCATGCCGAACGACCCGGACATGGTACAGGGATTGAGCTATGCGTTTGTTGAGCTGTACCCGTGGCTTGATATGGTAAATGCTTATTTGAACCCATATACTACGCCAATCACCGCTTCAAATGTCGACATAGTCTACCGCAGCGGCGGTGTGATATGCTGCACGGGCGAGCTTCGGGGCGCGTGGTACTTTGAGGATACGTCGACGGATCCGAGTGAGACTCCGTCCGCCGACGTGACCATCGTACCGGAGCCGACAGACTCACCGGAGCCTTCGGAGAATCCGGAACCGAGTCAGGAGCCGCTGCCGGAACCTACTCAGGAGCCCGCTCCTGATTCGGACCCAACGCCGGAAATAACGATAGTTGGATGAAAGTGTCGATAATTGTCGTAAAAATGTAACTAGTTTGTAAATTTATTTCTTAATATTGCTTAATATCAGTTGCAGCAAAGTGGCAAAAGTGTTATAATCGCCATGCAAAGATAGGAAAAGTACATAAAGTACATATATTTAATGTCGTGCCGCAATACATGCGGCATGACATAACTTGAGATTTTCCTTTGTCTCAAAAGGAGGATACAGGAAATGAAAATAACCGGTAAAAAAATGATGGCGCTCATAATGTCGCTCACCATGCTGCTGTCGCTTATGCCCGCGGCGTTCGCCGACGGGGATGCGGAGATAAGTGCCGCTCCCGAGGCGCAGACGTCCAACGGCGCCGGACAGCTTGCAAAGATAGGCGAGACGTATTATGAAACGCTGGACGATGCGGTCGCGGCTGCTCAGAGCGGCGACGTTATCGAGCTGCTTGGCAGCTGCACCAGCGGCGGCATGGATATCACCAAGAACATCACAATAAAAGGCGAATACAGCATCACCTTTGCGGGCCGCGGCATCGCGCTCCGCGGCGCCGAGCTCACGCTGGACGGCTGCACCGTCATCATGAACGGCATCGGCGCGACCGGCTACGGCGAATGGGGCTGGATGAGCATAGCACTCGGCAGCGGAGCCGCGCTGAACCTCAACTCCGCGGTAATGACTCTTGACGGCACCGGTACCGCGAGCGATACCCATGCAATATACTGCACCGGAGACAACGCCATAAATCTTGTCGGCTCTTCGCTGACCGTGAAGAATTACCCGCAGGATGCAATAGAATGGGACGGCGGCAAGGCCGAATATACGGTCAATATCAGCGGCGGCTCCACTCTGCTGCTCGACCATAACCGCTCCGGCTTTGCGGGAACCTTTAAGGTCAACAGCGTCGGCAGCACCGTGACCGTGACCAACAGCCTCGGTAATGCCTCCAATGGCACCGATTTTGTGTTTGACGGCGGCGTGGTGGAATTCAGCGGCAATGCCGGCCATGCCATATCCAGCACGAGCGAGATGAGCTTCAAGGGCGGAGTGAACGCGCAGATCAAAAATAACGGCCTCTGCGCGCTGTATATCAACTCCGGCAAGATCAGCATCAGCGCCGACGCCGAGCTTGAGATAAGCGGCAACGGCAAGACCGAGGCCGCGAAGGGCGAGGCAGCCCGCGGCACGATAAATATTGCCGGCAGCACGGCATCTCTCGAGGTGGCACCGGGTGCAAAGCTCAGTGTTACAGATAACTTTACTTCTGCGATACGAAATAACGGCTCCGCAATAATCGGCTCCGGCAGCTTCCTGCGCAACGGATCCATGGTACCCTACGGCGGCGGCCTGAACAATTTCGGCTCCGCGACCATCGCGGAGGGCGCTGTGATGTACAATAACCATGCGCAGAGCGCGGGCGACGACATCGCAAACTCCGGTACGCTCAGCATCGCAAAGACCGGCTCCGGCTGGACGTTGGACGGCACGGCCGGTACGAATGACTGCTCGAGCAGCATTGACGGCTGGTATGACGACGGTGAAAATGCCCGCTGGAATACGCACAGTCTGTCCGGCCTGCACGTAGAGCATGTAGAGGCCGGTGTGATCCCGTCCGGGACCTACCTCAAGGCGGCGCACGGCGTCGGCACCAAGGAGCAGCATGATCCCGCTGAGCTCACCTTCGTCAAGATAGATTCCGTCACCGGCGAACCGATCAACAAGGCGGAGTTTGGCCTCTACAGCGATGCGACCTGCAAGGATTACATTGAAGGCGGCAGGACCAACGCTGACGGCCTGCTGACGATAGGGAAGCTGGCGGCAGGGACCTACTATCTCAAGGAGACCAAGGCACCTGACGGCTACAAGCTCAATACGAACGTTTACACTGTGCTCGTCACCGAGAAAGAGGGCGAGGTCAATACCGTTGTGGAAAACGGCGAGGCTGTCTACGTGCATGAGTACAGCGCGGCAGCGGAGCTGCTTTTGAACGGCGAGGCTGTAGAAGCCGCAAAAGGGCAGAATTACCCCAGCATTACTGACGAGCCGGTCGCGAGCTTCACTGTGCGCAAGGTCTGGGTCGATAATAATGCCAAGACCGGCCGTACAGCCGTCGAGATGAGCCTGTCCGCCAACGGCAGGCAGATAGAAAAGTTTGAGCTGAGCGATAAAAACGGCTGGGAAAAGAGCTTTGAGCTTGCAAAGTATGACGAGAACGGCAAAGAGATAAAGTACACGGTTACCGAGCTGACCGAGGTCAAGGGATATGTCACGGGCTACAGTGCCGATACCTTCACCGTTTACAATACGCTCGAGAGCCTCAAGCCCAAAACCGGCGACGACAGTGATCTCATGCTGTGGCTCATACTCGGCATCTCCGCACTCGCCTGCGCTGCAGGCGCGGGGACGCTGCTGTACAGGAGAAATAAGAAGCTCGGCTGACGCTGAGAATTAAAAAGACAGGATACCAGAACAGGCGGCACTCAGCTTCGGTTGGGTGCCGCCTGTTTCTGCTCTGCAAAGCACTGCAAGCCTTGATAGGTGGGTATTTCGATGCAGAGTATGTCGACACTGGGAAAATTGAAAATCTGATTATATTCGAGGAAAAGCTGCATTTTAGGAAGATAATTTCCGGGCGTACTATTGAAAATTAATAGATCTCCGTAATATAATGTGTGTACACAAATTGAACGCGAATGGAGGTACGATAATGTGCGTAATTCTGTTCCGGCATGGTATAAAATGATCGTGGAGGCTATGTGATGGCAAAAATCGAAACAGTTGAATGTACAAATATGTGCATGGTCTGTGATGGCAGCCGGGCGTCGTGATCAACCGGGAAAAGCAGGACTGGCCGGGCATCGCCTTCCCCGGAGGTCATGTAGAGCCGGGGAATCCTTTACGGATGCTGTGATTCGTGAGGTGCATAAGGAAACCGGACTAAATATCCGGTTCCCCCAACTCTGCGGTATCAAGGACTGGTGTGAGAATCGGTGCAGGTTTGTTGTGCTGCTTTATAAGGCAAATTGTTTTGAGGGTGAATTACGTTCCAGCTCAGAAGACAGGGTCTGGTGGGAAGATATTGCTAATCTGCACAATCTCAAGTTGTCTTTGGATATGTGTGATATGTTCCGGGTTTTCAGAGAAGAAAATTTGAGCGAGTTTTTCTACTATCAGGAAGGCAGTGCGTGGAAATATGATTTGAAATAGAAAAACGGTGATAAGGTGAAAGAGCAATGAACAAAGATATGTGTGTAGCCTGTGGCGATGGGTTTTTGAATATTCGTGCCGGTGCGATCATCATGAAGAATAGAAAGCTTTTGATGGTTGGCAATGACAGAGACTATCTCTACTCCGTTGGCGGCAGGGTAAAATTCGGTGAAACAGCAGAAGATGCTGTTGTTCGGGAAGTGTTTGAAGAGACAGGCGTTAAGATGGAAATTGACCGCCTCGGCTTTGTGCATGAAAACTATTTTTATGGCGACGTGCCTTCCAATCGGAACAAGCTGATTTATGAGATATCGTTTTTCTTCTATATGAAAGTACCGGATACCTTTGTGCCGATCAGCGAAAGCTTCGCGGAAGATGACAGCAACGAACACCTTGTGTGGGTTTCGCTCAATGATGACATTAAGATATATCCGGAATTTTTCAAGACCGAATTGAAGGATCCAATAAACACAGTAAAGCATTTCACTACTGACGGGAGATAACTGAACAGGAGGGGGACAGTATCTATGTCAGACAACGGGAATTGCAAGCGCCGGCAGAAGATTATGGGCTGCATGCACGTGGATGAGCTGCTGAAAACGGAACAGGCATGACCGAGATCATGCCTGTTCCGGGAAAGCTGAATTTTAATTTTTACCGGCAGGATGGCTTTTGCCATCCTGTTTTTGTTCCGTTGTATTGTAGTATTATCCTATCACCGGCGGGCGGCCGGAGGCGTCGAACACCGAATCAACATCGAAAAAGCGCTCGTTCAGAAGGTCCCGGTAATAGGTCATCGAGTATCCGCCTATCTCGATCCGGGACATGAGCGCGTAGTCGTCGTTCAGCTCGTTATACACCTTGCTGTCCACAGTGCAGTAAATTTCAAACCCGGCGTCCAGAATACACTGCAGCGCGGGCTGCTGCACGCGATAGCCGAACGGCGCGATGAAAAGCCGCGTCTCGCCGATGCAGGGGACCACATGGTCGACCCATTTATTGATGTCATACGATATCTTCTCAACAGAGCAGCCCGGGCCGTAGAAATTGTTTACACGGTTGTGGGTGTAGCTGTGGCTGGCAAAATTCCAGCCCTGCTCCTTCAGTGCCGCAACAACGACGCGCATCTCGTCGGCCTGCTCCGGAATATCGTAATCATAGCCGAACGCACCCTGAAATCCGGTCAGCGCTATCGTACCCTTGTGCCCCTGATACGAGAAATCCGGATGCTCTGCGACGAATGCGTCCACGACGCCCATAACGTCGCCGTCTGGGATCACATCCACGCCGCCGGAGGGATTGTTGACGCGGTACATCAGTGCGCCGCTGCCGTCGACAAAAAGCTGCTGGGCGTAGCCGCTGCCGTAGGCATAGGCCACATCGTCAACCGAGAGTATCAGCGGAGTCTTACCCTCGGGCAGCATTATCTTCTGCCGTACCATCTTGCCGTCCTGCTTGACCCAGAGCTTGTCAAGGTCGTACAGCACATAGCCGCGTTCATAGAGCTGCGGCAGTATCTTTTCAAACTCCGCCTTTTCCGAAAAACCGGAGTTGAAGCCGCCCATAGGCGTGGAAAGATCGGTGAATATCATTTCGGGATATACGATCAGACTGTGCAGGAAAATGTGCGGCACATCATCGGTGAAATCCACAAGCGCGGCTTTCTGCGCCTCAAGCCCGGCTCTGGCAGCAGATATCTCGCTGCACTCAAGCTCCGGATCGCTCAAAACGTCTATGGCTTCATCATAGAAATACTGCTGTGCCAGACTCTCCGCACGGGCCAGAGCTTCGCTTCGCTTTGCCGCAAGCTGCTCCTGCCGCGCCTGCTCTTCGGGGTCCGGAGTAGGCTCGAGATTTATTGCGGCAGCCGTAGGCTCCGGAGTGGCGCTGCGAGAGTACAGTGCCGCTGCCGCGATCAGCAGAGACATTGATGCCGCAATGAGCGCGATTATGACAATGGTTGTTCTTTTCAAAGGGGATCCCTCCTGTCCGGTACCGGACTTATTCGGGTTTGTTCTCCTCCGACTTGCCGTCCGGTCTGGCTATTCTGAATGTAAAAACGATGGTGAAGATGGACATTGCAACCGCCGTCGCGATTATAGCGGCGGTGAAGTTCATCGGGATGACATTGCGCAGCAGATAGACCGCCGCAAGTGCGGCAAGGTCGATAACGAAGCGCAGGGTGTTGCAGAGAGAGACGCTCTTTATGTCGTTTTTGGCGACGGCGTTTCTCATGAGTGCGGCGTTCAAAAGTGCATCCAGCAGCCCCCATACCGTGCCGCCGATGATGCTCAGAGCGATTTGCATTGTGTATCAGTCCTTTGGTTTAGTAATTACGGACTCATTTTACCACAGCGCCGCAGTATTTCCAACTGTGCATTTTCCACATTTCAAGATATGATTTTTAGGCAATACCGCACAGTGCATTAGTATTGACAATTTTTAAAATTTCCAAACTTGTGAGACATTGCCGCGGTTTGCGGACGTGCGGCGGGGCATAATAATGGCGAGGTGATTTTGAATGAGTCCGAAAGAATTGCTGTATATCGACGATGCGCTCGGCCATACTCAGTTTTTGATGACCCAGTGCCGCGAGGCTGCAAATCAGCTTTCCGATCCCGCACTGCGGCGTCAGGCTATGGAGCTGGTCAACGGCAACCAGAAGCTGTTTACGCAGTTTTACAATCTTGTGTAAGGAGGGTCCGACATGAACGACAAGGATATAATGGAGGGCATCCTCCTGACCACAAAGGGCGTATGTGACCTGTATATGCACGGCACCATCGAATCCGCGACGCCGAACGTCCATGAGGCGTTCAACACCGCGCTGAGCGATACTCTGTGCATGCAGGACGGCATCTATAAGCAGATGGCCAGCCGGGGCTGGTATCCGTCGGAGCAGGCTCAACAGCAGCAGCTTCAGCAGGTAAAGCAGAAGTACGCCACAATGGGCTAAGGCTTCAGACCGGGGCGCGGCAGCGTAAATGTGCAAAAAGTACCGATGTGTATGCATCGGTACTTTTTGCGCTGTGTCTGTATTATGGATGCGTTTACTCGTTTTTGCCGTCGTCCTCGGTGGCATCGACTATATTGTCAAAGTCGTCAAACTCACCGATCTCAACATCGATATCGGACTCACTGCAGCCGGATGCGGCAGCGTCTGCCTTGAGGGAATTTATCTCGTCCTCCTTTTCGGCAATACGGCCGCAGATCTCTTCGGCCTGCGCGAACAGCGGAGCAAAGAAGCCCTCGGGAGAATCCTTGGCCTGCTCGTAGTACAGACGGCCGATCTCGGTGTAGACGCGCTTGAGCTCCTCGTTCTCGCCGTTAAGCTCGAGCGCGAGCTTGGCAATGCGGCCGTAGGATCTTGCGCGGCTTGCGCCATTCTCGTAAATGTCGCGGACGGCGCCGCTCTCGGCGACCTCTTTGACCTTGCCGACAATGGAGTTAATAGTGCCGGAAATAATGTCTTTGTAATCTGCCATGGTGATTATTCCTCCTTATTGGAATCATTTTTTTCTTCTGTCGTACTCTCCGCGGAGTCTGCGTCAGCCGCGGCTGCGCGGTTGACGTACAGATCCTCGGGCTTATGCTGCCTGCGGGCGTTGACCGCCAGCAGCACGAGAGATATCAATGCAAGCGCCAGAGAAAGCGCCTGTGATACGCGTATGCCGGTATTGCCTATGTACAGGCTGTCGGTGCGCAGTCCCTCTATCCATGCGCGGCCTATACCGTACCAGAAAAAGTAGATAAGAATACACTGCCCGTCATAGCGGCGCTTCCCGGCCCGAGTCCAGACGGCGAGGAATATGAGGCACACGAGATTCCAGAGGCTCTCATACAGGAAGGTTGGGTGAACGTATATCGTCGTCCCGTCCGGGCTGATAAGTCCCATGCGGCAGAACACGTCCGTCTCCGCGCCGAAGGCCTCACGGTTCATGAAATTGCCCCAGCGTCCGATTATCTGCCCGATCAGCAGGCCGAAAACAATGACGTCCAGCATCGCCAGCAGAGGTATCTTCTTATGACGGCATACTATCCACAGCGCAAGCATGCATGCTATGATGCCGCCGTAGATGGCAAGGCCGCCGTCGCGGATGGCAAATATCTCGGCCGGGTTTGCTATATAGCGGTCAAGCTCGAACAGCACGTAGTACAGGCGCGCCCCGATTATCGCGGTCGGGATAATGACAAGGATGGCGTCGTACATATCATCCTCCTTGATGCCGAAGCGCGTGCAGATGCGAGTGCAGCACAGGATGGCCAGCAGAAAGCCCAGCGCGATGAGTACGCCGTAGAAATATATCCGAAAGCCGAACACCGTAAAATATGAGGGCGGGTCGATGGTAAGGTTGCCGAGCATCGGAAAGCATATGGCGGAGTCGCGCTGCATGGTCTGAAAAGAAGCGGAGAGAATCATTGGCATAATATCAAGTCCTTACAGGTGTGATTGTGGATAGTGCCAGGCGTTCGGGAGAGAGGTTTTCACGGATGAAGCCGACGCACTCGCTAACGGTGACGGAGCTCAGAAGAGAGGGGGCCATGAACGCGTCGTAGCCGTCGAAGGCCGCTCCCGCGAGCGATACGCAGACATTGTCAAAGTCTTCGAAGCCGCGAAGCCGCGCCCCGAAGGACGCACGCTTTGCGCGCTCGAACCTAGCCTGTCCGATGCCCTCGGCAGAGATACCGGCGATCTCGGCGCAGAGCTCGGAGAGCACCTGCTGCGGATCACGGCTCTCGCCGCCGATAATTACCATGCCGGTGCCGGCGGCAAAGTCAGCCTCATAGTCAAAGTCCCGGCTCAAAAGCCCGGCGGAGTACAGCCGCGAATAAAACGGGGACGAGCCGCCGACCAGCAGACGCAGTGAAAGCTGGGCGATGAGCCTTTGACGCAGGTCGGGCTCTCCGCGCACGGCGGGCGGCAGCTTGGCTCCGATGAGGAACTGCGGCGCGGACACCGCCATCTCCCGGCTCCGGAACTGCTCCGCGGGCAGCAGGGACTCGGGCTCACCGTAGTCCGACGCGGGCGCAGGCTGCTTTTCCTGCGGCAGAAGCTCAAGTGCGATGTTATATATCGCCTCAGGGTCCACATCGCCCTCAACGCAGAGCACCATATTCGACGGTGCGTAAAATGCCCTGTGGCAGTCGTAAAGCGTTTTGTCCGTGATGGCGGCGATGCTGTCCACCGTACCGGCCACGCGGTCGCGCATCGGGTGATGCGCGTAGAGCTGGCGGAGCAGCTGATAATATATGGCCATGCCGGGGTTATCCTCGCCCATCAGTATCTCCTGCGCGATGATGCCCTGCTCCTTCCGCACCGTATCCGGCGTGAAATACGGAGTGGACACGAAATGCAGCAGCAGGCGGAGATCATCCTCGAAGCGATCGGTGCACTGAAAATAATAACAGGTCATATCACTGGAGGTAAAGGCGTTAGGCTCCGCGCCGTTTGCCGACAGCAGACGCATAGCGTCGTCACCGTCGGGGAGGTCGAACATCTTGTGCTCCAGAAAATGCGCGACCCCGGCCGGCGTGTCGATAAGCTTTCCGCCCAGAGTGAAGCGCCGATCGGCACCGCCGTAATTGGAGGCAAAGGCGGCGTAGCAGGCCGCATAGCCGGGCTTCGGCACAACGCGCAGCCGAAGTCCGTTCGGGAGCTCGGCGCTGTAAAGGGTCTCACCTATATTCGGGTAATCATGCTTCTGCATCGTCATTTTCATCATCCTCGGCGGACTCTTCGGAGCCGTCGCCCTTTAGGAAATATATAAGGTCGCACTCGACACCGTTTGCAATGTCGATAATGTCCTGCTTCGTGACATTTTCGCACAGCTCCGCAAGCTCGAGCGGGCTGCAGTCGAGACCGTCGAGCGAGAGCGAGAGATAGAAGCCCTCGAGCTCGCCCTGACTGTCGGTCAGCGAACGGAGCTCCGATGCGACGCAGGAGCGCGCCGCCGCAAGCTCGTCGTCGGAGATATCACCGGACTTTATTGCGTCGAGCTGGGCGAATATCTCGTCCCGTGCGGCTTCAAAATTCACAAACTCTATGCCGGAGGAGACGAGCAGCAGCCCCTTGTGCAGGTCGAGCATTGAGCCTGCGTAGTAGCAGAGGCTCAGCTTCTCACGCACATTCACGAACAGCTTCGAGGTCGCTCCGGCGCCGAACACGGCGTTGAACACATACAGCGACGGAAGATCCGGCTCATCCATGCACTCGCCGAGCCGCCAGCCTATGACCAGCTGCCCCTGCGTGACGTCCAGCTCCTCCTCAACGCGGCGCGGCGTCTCCTCTACGGAGTTCATGCGCACATCGGTTCCGATATCGTAGTCTATTTCACCGCGGGGCAGGGTGGAGAGCGCGTCGCGCAGCGCGGAGACCAGCTGCTTCTCGGAGGCCTTGCCGCAGTAGAATATCTCTATCGGCGCGGTCTGTAGGAGGGCGCGGTACTGCTTGGTGAGCTTTTTATAGTTCACGGAGCGCATCTCGTCCAGACTGCCGAAGCGCCCGACGGCGAAGTCCTCATAGCAGCACATTTCTTCAATGCAGCGGGTGACGGCATAGGAGCGTTTGTTGTTGATGCGCGATCTTATGATATCCTCGGCCTTCTCACGTTCACTGTCTACATATTTCGGCAGCAGCAGACCGCCCCGCGTTGCGGGGGAGAGCAGCAGCTCGCCCAGCAGCGCCGCCGCGGGCTCAAGCACACTTTCACAGCCGGGGAGATATTCGCTCTCCGGGATGCTGGCAAAAAAGCCGAGGCACTGTATCTCACCGATGCGGCGGACGACAGGCTCTATCGCCGTGCCGTACAGCTCGTCAAGCCGGGCGGAGAGCGCCTCCATGTCCGGAAAACGCGTTGTTCCGCGGCGCAGAACGAGCGGGATAAGCGCATTCATGGAGGCGGTCTCCCGCTGGAGCTGCGTGAGCAGCGTCAGACTAAGGCACGAGGTCTTGAACTTGTCCGACCAAAGATAGACAAGGTCAACGCCGGGCATTATCTCGCATCGTTTTATCTCCATAAAGCGCCTCCGTTCGGTGTTTTGTCGGTCGATATACTATTAAATAATATTATATCACGGTGACGGAAAAAGTGGTAGTGTTTTTTACGCGCATCAGCCGATGCCTTGGCCGTCGTATTTTATTCCGTCAACGAGTACGCCGCGGTCGGTGTACTCTATCATGTGCGCGCTGCCGCGAGGATCGACCCAGCGTATGCGGCAGTGCGGCGCGTTCGGCGGCGGGGCGATGTGCAGCCGCCCTCCGCGGAGCTGGATACCCAGCATGCACTCCGCTGCGGCGCGGAGATACCATCCGGCGGAGCCGGTGTACCAGCTCCAGCCTGCCTCGCCTTCGTGCCCGGGCGCCGAGTAAACGTCCGCCGCGATGACGAACGGCTCCGCCTGATAACGTACCAGGTCAAGGTTTTCGGGAAGTATCATCTCAAGGATGCGCCGCCCAGCCTCGGGCATGCCGCAGGTGTAACAGCTCATTGCGAGCCATATCGCGCCGTGCGTGTACTGCCCGCCGTTTTCGCGGAAGCCCTCGCCGTAGCTTGAGATGTAGCCGGGGTAGCGTTCATCGGGCGAATACGGCGGCGTGAACAGCTTTACAAGGCCGTGCTCCTCGTCTGTAAGTCTTTGCAGTGCGGAGCTGACCGCGATCTTTGCTCTGTCCATATCTGCCATTCCCGAAAGTGCTGCCCAGCTCTGGGCTATCGAGTCTATGCGTTCAACTCCGCCCATCGCGCTGCCGTCAGCCAGATATCC